>JAPPMC010000032.1 GCA_028819235.1 Bryobacterales bacterium | reverse complement strand
TACCAGCGGGCCGCCGGGCCCGTCGTGACAGGGGTTTTGGCTCAAGCACGAACTAGCGACCTTCGGGGGGGCAGCGAACTAGCCGGTCGGGGCTTCTCCGACATCCGCGCCAGGTGGTCGGCCAGTCCAAGGGCGTTCCGGCGGGCAGTTCCCGCTCGGCCCACGTGTCGGTCACCCGCCCTGGATCCCGGCCCGGCCAAGGCTCTCGGTCCATTGCGAAAATGGCCGTTGGCGGGAGACTCCCAGAGATGAGCTGGCCAAGACGCACGCTGCGCTCAGATCGCGCTAGGCACAGCCCATGACCCAGTCCACTCCCGTCCTGATCGACACCGACCCCGGGCTTGACGATGTCCTGGCCCTAGTCTTGGCCCTGCGTTCGCCCGCCGTTGACGTTCGCGCCATCACGGTCGTCGCCGGCAACGTGTCCCTCGCAAGGTGCACACAGAATGTGCTGAGGATTTTGGAGGTGCTCGACCTGGACTCACCCCCTCCAGTCTTCCCAGGCTGCGAGAAGCCGCTCAGCCCGCCGGTCGTCCGCGCGGAGCATGTTCACGGCAGCGACGGGATCGGCGGCGTTTCGAAGGACTTTCCGGTTCGCCACCTGCAGGCCCGTTCGACGCATGCTGTCACGGCAATCATCGACGCAGCCCGCCGGTTAAAGCGAAGGCTAACGGTGATCGCTCTGGGGCCTCTCACCAACGTCGCCAGCGCCCTGGCACAGGACGCACCAGCGATGAGGGGCATTGGCCGGCTCGTTGTAATGGGCGGTTCGGCGGATGGGCGCGGCAACGCGACCCCGTCGGCGGAGTTCAACTTCTTCTCCGACCCGTCGGCGGCGAGGGCCGTCATGCGCTCTGGCATGCCCGTCGTCGAGGTCGGCCTGACCGTGACGCAGAAGGCGATCCTTCCCAAGGCCAGGTTCGACCGGCAGTTGGCCCTCGTGACCCGCGAGCCGCTAAGGTCGTTCCTTGCCGCTTGCGCAGAGCCTTACTTCGAATTCTGCCTCAAGCACGAGGGCGCCGATGGGTGTGCGCTCCATGATCCGCTGGCGGTGGCGGCCGCGATCGAGCCCGGCCTGCTCTCCACAGACCGACTGCACTGCGATGTCGTGACCGCGCAGGGGCTGACGCGGGGAAGGATGCTTGTGGAGGCAGGTGGGCGAGATCGTGACGGGCCCCGGATTCAAGTGGCAACCGCCGTCGACACGCCCCGGTTCATCGACCTGTTTCTCGGGACGGTTTGCAGCCCCTGACGCGAACCGGCACATGGCGCGTGAGGGGGCCCTACGACTGTCGGCCGCTCTTGGCCACTTAGCGCCCGATTTGCAGCCGTCCCACCCGCGATGCCGGGCGCGTTGGGACCGGCAGCGGACTGCACGGATCCAAGGCCGGGGGCAAGGTCATTGAATGGTCCGCAGAGGCCTGCCAGAGGCGGCAGAACTGCTACAGGACCGGCTCGAAGCGAGCCATCAGTGCCTCGATCTCTCGCACTTCCTCGGGCCGCACCTCCGGCAGGGGTGGGCGGACGGGGCCGGCCGGTTTGCCCAGTACCTCCATCGCTTTCTTCATCACGCTCACTTCGTATCCCTTGCGCCGCGCCCTCATGGCGTATAGCGGGAGGACATAATTCCGCATCAGGCGTGCAAGGCTGGCATTGTCCAGCATCGAGGCGCGCTCGTGAAGCTGAAGTGACAGCCGCGGCGCAATGGTCGCAATGCTGGAAGTGTAGGTTCGGATCCCGATCGAGTAGTACCCCGGGACCATGTCGTCTCCGATGCCGCCGATCCAGTGCAGCCGGTTCCCGCATCGCTCCATGATGCGCTGGTAGTTGCGAATGTCGCCTTGGCCCTCCTTGAGCGCGATCAGGTTGGGCACTTCGCGGGAGATGCGGAACACTTGGGTGGCGGTTAGATTGACAGAGTCCCGCGAATACAGGAAGAGGCCCAGATCGACTGCTTCGCCGATGGCCTTGTAATAGCGGACCAAGCCCTCAAAGTCCGCGTTGGGGTAGTAAGGAGGGAACATCAGGATACCGTGCGCTCCGGCCTCTTGCGCCTGCTTGGCGAGTTCCACGGCCATCCCTCCGCCGAATCCGACACCTGCGATGACCGCCACTCGGTCGCCTGCCTCGGCGACCGTGGCCTTGACCAGCTCTACGTGCTCCTCGGGCGTCAGTGAATACAACTCGCCAGTTCCGCCAGCGGCAACTACCGCGCACAACGGGTATCGGACCATCTCGGCCACATTGGTTCGGTAACCGTCGAGGTCGAGGGACCAGTCAGCATTGAAGTTTGTGACGGGAAAGCCGATCACGCCCTGAAGCCTGCCGCGAAGTTCGGTCGGGGACATCCCCGCCATTGTCGCACCGGCCCTGCCGCCAAGCGGCTGTGGGCCTCAGCCGACCAGCGTCAGTGCCAAAGGGTTCCTACCGCTCACGGCACGGGGCCGTCCCGCCTGCGCCCGCGGCTCTCTCGGCACGACGGCGAATGCTGATGCGACGGGGCTGCCTGCCGCCCATGGCCGAGTTGCCCCCCCGGCTCAAACCGGGCCGCCACTCGCCCCGACAATCTCTGAAACGTCGATCAGGTAGAGCTGACGTCCATTTCCCCCGTGAGGCGAGTCCACCACGACCTTAGTTCCGTCGGGACTGGAGCGCGGATGCGTGTCGCAGCGCCACTCCCCGGTGTACTCCGGGGGCGAGACGAAGTGTCCCAGCGGCACACGCCGCCCACTGCTCACTTCGTACAGGTACGGGTGCTGGAGCCTGTTCTCGTCTGGGTAGGTGTCGTTGAGGATCCAGCGATTGCCCGGCAGGTACGTGCAGTGGCCGTTCCGCGGCATCACGTCGGGCGCGATCACCTCTGCCTCGTCCGTAAGGTCCCTGAACAGGTAGAACTTGTCTCCGTGCGAGGGATGCCACGCCCACGCGAGGATGTGCTCGGGATCGCGCCAGATGAAATGCGACGTCCTGCCGTGCGGGTCGAGCACATGCGGTCGGGAACCGTCGCTGCCAATCGTGAACATTCGTGTGCCAAAGCCGGACCCTGAGCCGGGACGATTGCGCCACCGGTGCAGGAAGATGACCCTGGCCCCATCGGGGGAGACGAGCAAGTGGTTGAAGTAGTGCTTCAGTCCGCTCGTGTCGGAGTGCGCGTTCGGAACGGCTGCGGCCTCGGCGACTGAGATCAGCAGTTCCCGCTTCCCGGAAGTTAGGTCTAGCTTCCACACACCGACGTCTTCCGGCGTCTCCACTGCGGCATTGGGATCCGGGATTCCCACATAGCCGTAGCCCGGCCGTGTGTCGTTAAGCCTCCTGAAGTCGGTCGTCACGGCCCAGCTGCCGTCTGGGCTCAGCGCATAGACGGGAGAAGGCAAGGTCCGGCTTGCGCCGGTCTCGACGTCGAGAATGCGACTTACGTAGTGGCCATCTTCGCGGTCATTCCAGATGACCTCCGAGGAAGACCCGGGGACCCACTGCAGCATGCAGCCCTGCTGCCAGCACCATGCCGTACTGCTTCCCAGGTCGGACCACCGGTCTCCATCGCGGATGTCGACCATTCCAATGCGCACTTCGTCCGTCGGCGATGGGGAGCGGTGTTCAAATCCCACCTGCATACCGAGCACCAATCGGCCCTGCGGGTCGAACTCGAGCTTGTCGTAGTAGCCGAACCAGTGATGCTTGGGACCTTTGGTTATTGCCCGCACGGGCGGCAGCGCCGGAGCCGTTCTCCCGCCGCAGGCGTGCGCAGACAATCCGGCTGCCACCGCAGACAGGAAGCTCCGCCGCGTCGTGTTGTGCACAGGCCACACGCTAGCACGCGGGGTCCCGCGTCCTTGCTGGCCACGCCGTCAGGTCTGGTAACTTGGGGCCGTGAGAGGTTTGATCGGGCCACTGTGTGCCGCACTGCTGATGACGGCCTGCTCCCCATTCGGTGACGAGGCGGCAGATGCGCCGGCGACTGCCCCCTCGGAGCGTCAGACCCTGCAGTCTGACGATGGGACGACCGAGGGAGTGTTGGCTGGAGGGACGCTCTACTTGAGCGGAATCTTGCCGCCCGATTCCAGTGCCCCTGTCGCGGCCCAGACCCGCGCTGCCATGGAGAGGATGGGCCAGGTTCTTGGGAAGGCGGGCTTGGACCATGGCCACGTTGTCAGCTGCCACGTGCACCTCGCAGACATGGAGAGCTACTCGGAGATGAATGCCGTCTACGGGAGCTTCTTCGATGAGGGTGCCTACCCTGCGAGAACCACTGTGGAAGTGCCCGGAATTCCCGGAAGCGCTGGCGTTCTCCTGATGTGCATCGCACACGCTGACCGCTCCGCAATCTCTGTCGTGTCACCTCCGGCAGGAGAGACACCGCCCGCGATGGGGCCCTACTCGTCGGCCGTCCGGGCAGGTCGGACACTCTACGTGTCGGGTCAGGGTGGCCGGGACCCGGCTACTGGCCAGCTCGCAGATTCGACCGGTGGGCAGGCGCGGACGACACTGCAGACGATCGGGGCCATCTTGGCCGCGGGCGGCCTTTCCGTGGACAACACGGCCATGGTCAGTTCCTACGTGCCGCCGGCTGGGGACAGCGCGGAAGTGGCAAAGGTCTTCGACGAGCTCTTCCCGCCGGGCGGGGCGCCGAGCCGCGTGCCCGTGTCGCTGTCGCGATTGCCCGGAGACATCTTGGTGGAGATCACGTTTGTCGCGGTTGACGACCCGTACATCAATCGCCTGTTCATGCACGATCAAGCGCCGACGGCCGGTTCGAGCCCGGGCGCGCTCAGCGGCGGCGTGCTGTACGCCTCTGCCATGACCGGTCAAGGCGAGACCTTCCAGGAGCAGGCCATGGACGCCTTGTCAAGGCAGCGATCGTTGCTTCAGCTCGCGTCAATGGACTGGCAGCATGCCGCGCGAATGACGGTGTACCTCGCCGACTTGGCCGCGCAGGACGAGTTGATGGCGATGATTGCAGACGTGCTCCCGGGCCCGCTTCCGGCAATATCGGTCATGCAGACTCGCCAGCCGGACGGCGCACGGATCGCTGTGGACCTGATCGCCGTTCAATGACCTGCGGCCGTCGGCGAGTTGGCAGGTTCCGACCGGCCGATTGAGGGCCAATTGGCCCGCTCGTGCTGGCGTGGCCGGGCGCAGACCGGGCCGGGTCGCAGTCGCAAACGCTGGGGCGTCCGCCGTTGGTGACGGTCATGTCCGGACTCAGGTCTGTAGCATGGGAACGCTGATGCACTTCGCTCCCAATCGGCAAGATCTGCTCGCCGATCCGACTCGGCCGTTCCCCGTAACGTCGCAGAACTCAGCATCTTCCCTGCTCGAGCGCATGGCCGGTACAGCCTTCCAAGGGCGCCAGCTCGGCGAAGCGTTCCAAGTCTGGAAGAGTATGTTGGCCGACCCCGAATGCACGATCCTCATGGGTCTCGCAGGGGCCATGGTGCCGGGCGGAATGCGCAAGCTCGTCCGGTTCATGATCGAGAACCGCCTGATCGACATACTGACGTCTACCGGAGCGAACTTCTTCCACGACATCCACGAGACCCGGGGCTTCTACCACTATCAGGGCTCGCCGTCCATGGACGACGAAGAACTTGGCGACGCCATGGTGGACCGGATGTACGACGTCTTGGCGGATGAGGTCCGCTTCCGGGAGCACGACCTATGGATCGGTGCGTTCGCCTCGCGCTTGGACCAGTCGCGACCGTACACGACGCGCGAGTTTCTCTACAGGCTCGGGGTCGCGGTCGGAAGGGACTGTCCGGAGGATGGCATCGTGACGGCCGCGGCCAAGCATCGAGTGCCGCTCTTCTGTCCGGCCATCGGGGACAGTTCCATCGGGATCGGAGTGGCGGAGAGCCGCCACCGCGGTGAGAACCGGCTGATGTTCGACATGATGGCTGACGTGCTGGAAATCACCAATGCGGTCGCGGACTCGAAGGCCACGGGAGTGATCTACTTTGGCGGCGGGACTCCGAAGAACTACACCCAGCAATCTGAGGTCGTTGCCATCCTCATGGAGCGCGGTAAGGAAGGGCACCGCTACGGCGTCCAGATCGTCACGGACGCTCCCCACTGGGGCGGTCTCTCCGGATGCACGCTGGCGGAATCCCAGAGCTGGGGAAAGATCGCCAAGGGTGCCCGGATGGTCGATTGTCACTGCGACTCCACGATTGCCATGCCGCTGTTGGTCTCGGCGCTCGCGGAGCAGCGCGATCTCATCAAGGCTCGGCGTCCACCAACCTTTGAAATGGGCCGAGTGCTGAAGATCCGGTTGCCCGGCGAGTGATCGGCGCGAGCCACGGCCGCGATCCGGAGACCCGCAGGCAGCAATGGCTGCGACAAGCGTCCTTTCGTGGTAGTGGCGGGCGGCTGCATGCTGCCACCCGCGCGAGTCTCGCACCATTGCCGCGCATCGGCGAGGTACGCCAGTCTTGAGCCCTCCCCAACGGCAAGGCCCTTCGCGATCTGAGAATGCGAGCCTCCCAGATTGCCACGAAGTCTCGTCCGAGGCGCGACCGCATCTTCGACTAGATGACGCGCAGGAGCTCGATTGGCTCTTGTTCCGACGCGCGTCCCCTGCTGCGGTGGAGTCGGGCTACGGCACGATCGACCACGCGGTGGGCCCGTCGCAGGTTCGCTGGCACCACGTCCCTGTCGCACAGATTGGCGAGCGCGGAAGTCCGATGGGCGGCCCCCGCAGCCAGCACTGCCACAGCAAGAGGCTCCAAAGGAGCCACTCGAGGGCTCGACCTGAGGAAGGAAATCATGGGTGCGGAGTCCCCCGAGGGCGCGACTCCCGAAGGCGACTTGACCCGATGGGCGGCCGGTCCTTGCCGCAAATGATGTGCTAGGATTCCCGACGGGTTTCGTCGCTGTGATCACGACCGAAGCGTCTGACAGTCGACGGCAGCCCCAGCAAGGAGCCGCGGATCTGTGCCCTAACGGGGCGCCTGGCCATTGGAAGCCGGGTGCCCTAGGCCACGGCGGCCAAGCGACGTCGCTGCCAGGCATTCGCGCCTTTGCCTCTAGATCCAAAGGGGGCCCTTCAGGATGAATACTCGAGAATTGCTGACTCTGAGATCTATGTTTCGCGTCGTCGGCCTGCTCGCACTGGCCGGCATCCTGACCGGTGCGAACCACGCCTTGGCGCAGGAGGCCTGTCCCCTCGCTCCCGGCGTGACTCCTGCTGCGGGCCCGCGCGTGACGGCGCAACAGGTGGAATACGGCAGCGCAAGCCTAAAGGACTTCACGCTCGCTGCGAGAGACCGATACAGGACTCTGAACCAGGACACACAGACTTTGGAAGCAGCGCTCCACGCTCAATGTCTCGTCAGGCAGGAGGGGTCTCCTTATCGTGCCGGTTCCACCTACCTTGTGACCTTGACGCCTGACGGCAGGGTGTTCGAACACGCGAAGGCCATGGCGCTGGCGGGCAGGCTGCTCAATCCGTTGATTTATGGCGAGATCCTCTCTGCTCTAGGAGTATCCCCGGCCGATCTAGCCAATCTGGCTTCTCCCGATCCCGTTACCCGCGACCGTGCCTTCGCTGTCGTGTTCCAAACGTTGTCGCAACAGCCGGATGCCCCATTTGATGCGACCATCCCTGTGGCCGGCCTGCGACCAGGCATACCGGGTGCCGCCGGCTATGCTGCCGTTTATTGGTTGGCCAATGCACCAGCCCCGATGTTGCTGCTTGCCGGATTCGATATCGGTGAATCTCACTTGATTCACGAAGTCATCGACCACGGCGACCCGGCCATCACAGCTAGGGACGTGGTGGACCGCGAAACCCTCAAGGCCTTCGTTGCGGAAGCGGTGAAGTACTTTCTCGCTGTCTCGGACACCGACGATGCAGCCGTTATCTCAAAACTCAGGATCGCCTTGCGGGATCCGAACGGGCCCTGGAGACACGGTTCCGTGTACCTCTACGCCTTAGAGCGCAACAGCAACATCATCTTGTTCCACGGCGCATTCCCGGACAGATTCGAGTGGCGACCACTGGTAGCGACGGTCCGCGACGCGGTAACCGGAAAGCTCGTTCTGCCGCAGGTCCTCGCTGCGGCGACCAGCAGCCCGGAGGGCGGCTTCGTGGAGTATCACTTCGATGATCCCAATGACGACACCGACAGTGCCGAGATCCCCAAGGTGGGCTATGCCCGCCAGTTCTTCACGTCACTCGAGCGGGCTGACGGAACCGTCTTCACGCTAGACCTCATCGTCGGGTCGGGTTTCTACGGGAGCTCGCCCGAGGGCGGTCCGACGATGACGAGCCGCTGCTCCCAGCGCAACATCGTCGCGAGCGCGGTGCGCACGCAGAGCGATGTCCGGGCATTCGTCGAGTGCGCGCAGGCGTATTTGGCCGAGCATGGAACGGCGGAGGCCCGCCGCGCATTCAACGAGGATGAGCGCTGGAAGCACGGCCCCACCTACGTGTTCGCACACGAAATCGCCAAGTCAGGCACGGAGTCAATGGCGTTTGTCTACCCACCCGACCCCTCCCGCGAGGGCAAGCTCTGGGGCGAGTCAATCGACGACTTCGGGACGGATCTCTACTCCGAGGTGTACCGCATGACCCGGTCTGTCGATGCGGGCTGGATCTACTACTCGTTCCCCAATCCGGCTACCGGCAAGAAGTCGGCCAAGGCTTCCTACATCATCGAGACCGACTGGGACGGCGAAGCGGCAATTATCGGGGCCGGCATTTACTCGCGTGACTGGCCGGGGACCTGCTATGCGGACGAGGTCAACGCGACAGCCCTGGGCGCCGATCCGAACCCGGAAGTACTGCAGGACTTCGTTCGCTGTGCGGCGATGGCGGTCCAAGCGGACGGCTATTTCGCCAGGCCGCAGATCGAAGCGGATCCGCGCTGGACGAACGGCGCGCAGTACGTGTACGTCCTGGACATGATGGGCAACCAGCTGATGTCCGGCAGCCGCGCGGGCCTGACGGGGCGGGTCCTGCACGAGTGGGGGCGCGCAAGCGACCAGTTCGGCGGGCGCGACATGATCGATGTCGGCGACACGTTCGGAGAAACTCATGTGTACTACCGGTCGTTCAACCCGCAGGCCGGCGTGCAACAGCCAAAGGTCGGATTCCTGAAGCGGGTTGTCGCGCAGGGCGTGCCGCTGCTGGTCGGGTCGGGCTACTACCTGCAGGGCGGTCGGTCCGGACCTCAGTCGAGTTGCGCGGACAGCTATATCGAGGCGGCCGCGGTCCGCACGCAGGGGGACCTGCAGGCGTTCGTGCAGTGCGCGGCGGAGTACGTCTGGGAGCACGGGGAGGAGGAGGCGCGGCGGGCGTTCAACGAGGACGCGCGCTGGAAGTCGGGGCCGACCTACGTGTTCGTGGACGGGGTCCAGCCTTCGGGGGAGACGGCCCTGACGCACGTGTTCCCGCCGGACCCGGCGAGGGAGGGCTCAGTGTGGGGGACCTCGGTCGACAGCTTCGGGAGCGACTACTTCTTCGAGCTGCACCGGATCCTGTCGGTGGTGGACAAGGGGTGGATCTATTATGCGTTCGCCAACCCGGAGACGGGTCGGAGCCAGCCGAAGAGTTCATACGTGATGGAGATCGAGTGGAACGGGGACCGGGCGGCGATCGGGGCCGGGATCTACGCGCGGGACTTTCCGGGGACGTGCGAGCCGAGCGAGGTCAGCGCCGCGGATCTGGCGGCCAGGCCGGGTGAGCAGAAGCTGCAGGAACTTGTGCGCTGCGCTGCGCTGGAAGTCGAGTCGGCGGGATACTTCGCCGGCCCGGTGCTGTCCAAGGCTCCACGCTGGAAGCAAGGTTCGATCTACCTGTCGGGCATCAACGCCCAAACGGGCATGATCGAATTCAGCGGCAACGAGAGCTCCTTTGCGGCATCGGGAAGGATCCCGGAAGTGCTGTTCGAGGGGAGGGATGTGATCCAAGCCGCCGCGCTGTTCGGGGAGTCGTTCTGGTACTACAACTTCACGAATCTTCTGACGGGCGAGGTCGAGCCCAAGGTGGCATTCTACAAGCTTGTTCGGGCGCAGGGCGTTCCGCTGCTCGTTGGGTCAGGCTACCATCCGTAGCACTCTCCCCATGGCAGCTCTGCCAGATACAGAGCCTCTCGTCGTCGAGCTCTTGGGAAACCCTTGTTCCTGCGGAGTCTTCCTAACGCCCCGCAATAGCCCATTCGCCGCCACGCGGTCCGACTAGCAGCGTCGAGACTTCCATCGTCGCGCCACCAGCGAAGCGTCGCCGTTCTCTCAAGGGATCCACCGGGTGAGCTTGCACGGCTACCCCAGCCAAAAGTCGAGGTGTTCCGTGACGAATTCGTCGTCGGTCAGGTGGGGATACGAAGCGCAGACCCTGTCGATCTCGCCGATCTGGCCCGGCGAGAGGCCCTCGGACTCGTCTAGGCACCAGATTCCTTCGAGAAGACCCTGCCTCCGCAGTACTTCGTGAATCCCCGCGATGCATCCCGCGAAGCGGTTGCTCGCGTCGAACAACGCCGCGTTTGCATCGCTCAGCTCAGCGTTCAGCCGCAGCAGCGTCGACGTTGAATCGGGCGTGCTCCGCAGCGCGGATTCGCGGCAAAGCCGCCAGTGGCGGCAGGCCACCCTCGTCCAAACTGCCCACTGGCCCAGCAGACCTCCCACGAAGCGGACACGGGCTTCCGGCGGGCCATAGCTTGAGAGGAGGTCTCCGATAATGTTGTCGTCGTTGCCGGTGTACAAGCCGATCTCGCTCGCCCGGCCAGAATCGGAAACGGCCCTCATTACGTCGAGAGTCCGGTACCGGTCGAAAGGTGCGACCTTGATCGCCGCCACTCCCTCGATCTGGCAGAACTCCCTCCAGAATTGATAGGGCAGGTCTCTTCCGCCCACCGCCGGCTGCAGGTAGAAGCCCATGACGGGCAGTATCTCAGCGACTGCCCGGGCGTGATCCAGCAGTCCTCCAAGCGAAGCCTCCGGCAGGCCCGTGAAGCTCAGAAGGCCCAGCCGATAGCCGAGGTCCGCGGCTAGGCCGGCTTCCTTCACGGCCTGCCGCGTTGGGCCCACTATGCCCGCAACGCCGATCACGGGCTCGGTAGTCAGCACCTCATGGTCGCGGATCACGTCGGCAGCCAACTCCAAGACCGGACGGTAGAGCCCGCACTGGGGCGAGTGGATCGCAAACTGCGTGGTGTGCACCCCGACGGCCACACCGCCGGCACCAGCCGCGAGATAGTAGCGCGTGAGCGCGCGCTGACGGCGCTCGTCAAGCCTCCTTCGGGCATCCAGGGCAAGGGGATGCGCGGGAATCACCGCGCCCTGGAGCAGCTTCGAACGATGGGTCGCCGCCAGCTGTGCTCTGCCAGGCACGCATTGGCCCTCGTCAGGCCGATCCCGGACGCGGCCTGCCCTCGGTCAGCAGCGTGGCGACCGCGTCCACCGCGCGGTCCGCTCGATCCTCGATTTCAACTCTGTGCTGGTCTTGGATGGGATGCGGCACGTAGACGGCTTGCAGGTCAGGCCTTCCCAGCGCCGCGGCCTGCGCCCGCGCCGCCGCCCGGAACACGTCTGTCGCGACCGCCACCGCCGGGATTCCCCTGTTCTCGATTCGAACCGTGTCGTGCAAACTGCACGTCGTGCACGACCCTCAATCTGCTAGGGCTTCGACGACTGCGTGCGGCACGGACCTGCGAATGTCTGCCAGCACGGCCTCCGGGGCCGGCTTGGCGAACGTAGGCTTCCGGAATCGGAGAATCTCAGCCACGCCGTAGTGCTGCCGCAACAGGCCGCCCAGACGGTCGAGGAAAACGGAGCCGCCGGGCTTGCTGATGTCCAGCAGGGCGATCTTGGCGCCCTCCAGCGACGCCAGCCGCTCGGGCGACGACGCCTGCGGCGCGGGCCGCTCGTCAAGCGGATTCACGAGTGTGACGGGCATTGCTGTGTTCTCCTCCCGCAGGCTTGCGCCCCGCCCAGCCTAACACCGCCCCCGCGTGACGGCTGACACTTTCGGACCTGAGAGCGTATCGCGCTGCGATGTCCAATGACGCGGCCCCATTGGCCGTAGCCACGTCGATGGTCCTCTCGCGGGTGAGAATGGCGGATTCCTAGTTTGTCGTTTGCCGTCAAGCTCATCGTGGCCACCCATGCGACTGGCCGGGCGGCGCCCTCAGAGGCTGTCTCCTGCAGTGTCGCCTTCAGTGGGCTCGCCGGGTCTCTAGTCAAAGCCGTAGCTGACCATCTGGCTGCCGCGTGGTCCGGTGGCCCACGATCCCAACACCGCCGAAAACTTGCCGGCAGGCCCCCCGGCAACCATGACGCGGATCGCCTCCGGGCCTCGAAACTTGCGGTAGCAGCGAACGCCGCGGATCATGCACTCCTCGTAGGATCCCGCCTCGTGCGTGCCTTCCCCACCGTCGCCGTCGTACTCGGCTACCGGAATGCCTGTGTTCTCATGCAAGAATCCCCTCACCTCCGCCTTGGTGAAACCGTCTCGGCCCAGCGTGGCGGCGTGTTCTGGACCGATGACCACGAGCGCCTCGGATCGACCGCAGGTCCTGTAGCTCCAAACATTGGCCAGCGCGGCGCAGACGGCACGCAGCAGGACGGCACCCTTCCTCGCCTTGTGCTCGCTGACCGCACGAGGCGGCTCGGCGCAGAAGAAGGTGACCGCGTTGCGGCCCGGTGCGATTCCGAAGTCGGCCGCCAGGGGATCCCATGGGCTAGCCTCTTCGTTCTCCCCGATCACATAGCTAAACCGCCCCGGATTCCCCAGAGTCGACATGTCGATCCGTCCAGGGGCAGCTCCCCCGATGTTGCGCAGCACGAGCTGCAGCGCCCGCCCGATCGTGGAATTGGCGCGCGCCGCGTTGGAGAACACGTTGCTCCCGCAGGCGAAGCCCATCTCAAGGCGCACGGGTCCGTTGATGATCGCCAGCGGGGCCGCGAAGTGCGTCGTGCCCTGCACCCCGTGGATGTCGAGCCGCTCATCGCAAAGAGCCCTAAGCGCCGGGACCAGCACGCGCATGTATTCCGGCCGGCACCCAGCCATGACGGCGTTCGCGGCCAGCTTTTCGACGCTGGCGGGAGCGTAGTTCGGCGGCACGTGCGCAAGAATCTCGTCCGCTGGCCGGCCGCTGCCCGAAATCATTGCGTCAACCCTTTCCGCGGTTGGCGGAACGACGGGCAGGGGGTCCGCGAAGCCCTGCTCGTAGCACCATTCATGCAAGTCTGCGCCCTGTTGGACTGGGATCCGCGAAGCGCGGCCCGCCTGTCTGGAGTAAAGGTCTAGCGGGGCAGCAATTGCGCCCTCTCCTTCGGGTTCCAAGTGCCGCGAGACGCAGCCCGGCTGGAAGTCCGGAATGCCGGGGGCTCCCAAGGGGCCCGGGTCCCGCGCGCCTGCCAAATGCGCCAGATGTCTCGAGAGCCTCTCTAGGTCGGCCCTGTCAAATCCTTGCGAGCGTGCGGCGACCCTTCCCTGCGCATCCAGGACAAAGATGGCTGGCACAGCCTCCAGCCCGTAGGCGACGCTTCCCCGAAGGTCCACATCGGAATGAGTAGGGATGCGGATCGCGAGGGACTGTGCTAGCTCTGCTGTCGCGTCGGGGTCGTCTTGGGAGATCCCGATGATCTCTGCTCCTTCTCCGAGACGGCGGGCCGCGGTGTCCAGACAGCGCAGGGCCAAGTGGCAGGACGGACAGTCGACCTTGAAGAAGCAGACCAATGCCGGGCCGGACAGCCTCTCGCCTGCGATTCGAGGCGCGATGCTTCCCAAGGCGAGCATTGCGAAATGGGGGCCCGCTTCCGGATTCGCGGGCCAAGGGCTAATGGTATCGGAACTGCGTAGCGCTGGGCCGCAGCAGGCACGGCCTCGGCCAAGCCTGCGGTCTGCGATGCCGCCAACCGCGCAAGAACCTGCACGGGCCTTCGGGACGGACCAGGGCTGGAGGCCCTTCGTTACCTCACAAGACCCGTACGCGGATCCGTCGCCAGCGACACACTCTGCCCGGAAGCCAGCGCTCTGCTCCCAGCCGATCGCCTCGTCCGCTGTGGTGGACCTCCAGCGCGATGTGGCCGGCGCGGCCGAGGAGCTCCGCCACTGCTTGGGCGTCATACCCTGCCGCCTTCATGTTCGCCGCGTCGAGGGTAGCCATCTTGTTGCCGTTGATCCAGGTGGTGAGCGTCGGCAGGTGCCCTTGGCATCGCACGCGGATCTCGTTCCATTGACCGAAGCGCCATGTCTCGAAGAACTCTTCCGGGCGCGCGGACCAAGTGGCATCGCTCCTGCCCGGATCGGGTTCAGGAGTCAGGTCTCGATAAGCGACCGGCGTCATGCCGACAGCTGTGCCCGTGGAGTCCCTCTTTGCGTTGAACCCGAATTCACGGGTGTTGAAGCCGCCGATTCCGTTGCCATAGAAGCCGCCGATGTTGCCGCCCTCGCGGTGGTCCACGAGAACCTGAAAGCCTTGGCTCCCGATGCTAGTGGCGCGGATCATGATTCCGGTGTCGACTCCCCAATCGGGGTTTGCCTCAAGGCTGAGTTCGAAATCGGCGAATTTCTCATCGGTGATCAGGTAGCCCCCGACGCCGGAACCTGGTGGCTCTTGGCCACCGGTTATGGCTCCGTCGGCCACCTTCCAGTCGCCCTTGCTGCGAAGGGCCCTAACGTGTGCTTGCGCCAAAACCCTTCGTGCTCCTTATATATGGGCAAACCGGACCCTAG
>JAPPMC010000217.1 GCA_028819235.1 Bryobacterales bacterium | reverse complement strand
CAAGGATCGACTCCGGCAAGCGTCCCAAACATCAACAAAAGAATGTGCCTGCCCGATCCAAGGGATCTCGACGCCCGTGGCGGTGAGCACGAGCCTTGGTGCCCGGGAGACGAGGGCTGGCCATGCTACTGGGCCGATCGGATCTCCTGAGCCTCTTCGACGAGCTATCAAGGGAGCCGCGCCTTCACCGCACGCGTGCACAGGTCTATGTGATCGGTGGGGCCGCGATGAGCCTCGCCTACGCGCGCAACCGGCTGACCGAGGATGTCGATGCCCGTTTCGACGCGGGCCACTATCGGTTGACGCAGGCCGTTCGGACGGTCGCCCGTCGCCACGGACTTCCCGAAAGTTGGCTCAACGAGCAGGCCGTGTCGGCAATCCCGCGATCGCCGGATGGCATGGCGCGGACACTGTACAGCACGCCCTCGCTGACAGTGACGGGAGCCAGTCCGAAGCACCTCTTGGCGATGAAGGATCGGGACGACATCCGCAGCTTGGTCCATCTCCTCGATATTCGGGTTCCAGAAGACGGCCGCCGGATCCACGACCGGCTGTTCCCCGGAGAGGCGATTCCCCGAAGCGCTCGGGAATACTTGGAGGAGGCCTGCTCGGGCCGACCACCCACCGATTCCGAGTAGTCCCGAACCTGAGCTCTGAGGCGCGGGCACCTGCCGCCCGATTGCTAGACTGGTCAGGATCCTAAGGCAAGATCGCCAGCCCTATGCTCATCTCCAAGCGGGCCCTCACTTCGACGGTGGGGACCAAGTACCTAGTCGCCGTCTCCGGCGCGATTCTGGTGACGTTTGTGTTCTTCCACATGCTCGGAAACCTGCAGATCTACCTCGGGCCCGACGCCCTGAACACGTATGCGGCGCTGATCAAGTCCACCGGTGGCCTGCTATGGGCAGCTAGGCTCGGGCTGCTGTTGGCCCTAGCCGTGCACGTGTGGGGCATCGCCAGCCTGTCCCTCCGAAATCGGGCGGCGCGGGCGAGGCCCTACAGGGTCAAGCGACCCTTGCTCTCGACGTTCGCCTCCCGCCACATGCTCTTCACCGGTCTCGTGCTGCTGGCCTTCGTGACTTACCACCTGATGCACTTCACTGTGGGCGTCACCCATCCGGATCACTTCACCCTGTACGACAGCCAAGGCCGCCACGACGTGTATTCGATGGTCGTCCTGGGCTTCCGCGAGCCTGCCGTGGCACTTTCGTACGTCATTGCCATGGTGCTATTGGGCCTGCACCTCGGGCATGGGGTCGGGAGTGCGTTCCGCAGCGCGGGGCTTAGCGGACCCCGTCTGCGGTCTACCTTCGAAGGCCTAGGCAGGCTGCTGGCGGTCGTGATCGTCGTGGGCAACATTTCGATCCCGATGGCGTGCCTCCTGGGCTTGTTGCAGCCCTACAACGAGGTGTTCTGAGCCATGGACCTGCACTCAGCCGTCCCGGCCGGTCCGCTGGAGCAGAAGTGGGACCGCCACCGCCGCGACCTGAAGCTGGTCAACCCGGCGAACAAGCGAAAATACCGGATCATCGTCGTAGGTTCTGGCCTTGCAGGAAGCTCGGCCGCCGCTTCCCTTGCCGAGCTGGGCTATCGGGTGGACTGCTTCTGCATTCAGGACAGCCCTCGCCGCGCCCACTCGATCGCTGCCCAAGGCGGCATCAACGCCGCCAAGAACTACCCCAGCGACGGGGACTCTGTCTATAGGCTGTTCTACGACACCATCAAGGGTGGCGACTACCGCAGCCGTGAGGCTAACGTGTACCGCTTGGCGCAGGTGTCGAACGCGATCATCGACCAGTGCGTCGCGCAGGGCGTGCCCTTCGCGCGCGGTCAAGGCGGGCTGCTTGACAACCGTTCCTTCGGCGGCGCTCAGGTGTCGCGCACGTTCTACGCAAAGGGCCAGACGGGTCAGCAGCTGCTGATCGGCGCCTATCAGGGCCTGCAGCGCCAAGTCGCGGCGGGACGTGTCTCGATGTATGCCCGAGAGGAGCTCCTCGACGTTGTCATCTCGGACGGGCGTGCAGTCGGGATCGTAACCCGCAGCCTCGTCTCGGGAACGATCCGGCGCTGGTCAGGCCACGCGGTCGTGCTCGCGACCGGCGGGTATGGCAACGCCTACTATCTCTCCACCAACGCGAAGGGCTCCAACGTCACTGCTGCCTTTCGTGCCTACAAGCGCGGCGCAGCGTTCGCCAACCCCTGCTACACCCAGATCCACCCCACCTGCATTCCGGTGACGGGGGATCACCAGTCAAAGCTCACGCTGATGTCGGAATCGCTGCGCAACGACGGGCGAGTTTGGGTGCCCGCAAACGCGGGCGACAGCCGTCCTCCCTCGGAGATCCCGGATTCGGAGCGGGACTATTTCCTGGAGCGCAAGTACCCTAGCTTTGGGAATCTGGTTCCCCGGGATGTTGCCTCGCGCAGCGCCAAGGCCGTTTGCGACGAGGGCCGCGGCGTCGGAGCAACCGGCCTTGGCGTGTACTTGGACTTTCGGGACGCGATCGACAGGCTCGGGGCCGAAACGGTCAGCGCCAAGTACGGCAACCTGTTCCACATGTACCAGAAGATCACCGCCGAGGATCCGTACAGGGTCCCCATGCGCATCTACCCGGCGGTGCACTACACCATGGGCGGGCTCTGGGTCGACTACAACCTCATGACGACCGTGCCCGGCCTGTATGCCATTGGAGAGGCCAACTTCTCGGACCATGGGGCCAATCGCCTCGGCGCGAGTGCACTGATGCAGGGGCTGGCCGACGGCTACTTCATCCTTCCCAGCACGATCGGCCACTTCCTGGCGTCCGAGAATCCCCGGCTGGTCTCGACGGAAGCGGCCGAGTTCGGCGACGCCGAATCGGACGTTCGCGAGTGTGTCGAGCGCCTGCTGGGTGTGGACGGGGGCCGAACGCCGCAGTCGTTCCACAAAGAACTGGGCAAGCTGCTGTGGGAGCACTGCGGGATGTCTAGGACCAGCTCTGGGCTGGAAACGGCCCTCCAGCGCATTCCCGAGCTGCGCGAGCAGTTTTGGACCGAGGTCTCCGTGCCCGGAAGCGGCGACAGCTTCAACCAGACGCTCGAGTACGCCGGACGGGTCGCCGACTTCCTGGAGTTCGGCGAGCTCATGTGCCGGGATGCGCTGCAGCGGAACGAATCGTGCGGCGGCCACTTCCGCGAGGACCACCAGACCCCGGACGGGGAGGCGCTCCGCGACGACGAGAACTTCGCCCACGTGACCGCGTGGGAGTACGCTGGCTCCCAAGAGCCGCGGCCGCACCGGGAGCCCCTCCAGTTCGAATCGGTCCACTTCTCGACCCGCAGCTACAAGTAGGAGCCGTCAGATGCAGCTAACGCTCAAGGTTTGGCGCCAGCAATCGGCCGACAGCCCAGGCAAGTTCGAGACCTATGAGGCGAGCGGGGTCAGCCCCGACATGTCCTTTCTGGAAATGCTGGACGAGGTCAACGAAGGACTCATCGCGAAAGGCATCGAGCCCATCGCATTCGACCATGACTGCAGGGAGGGGATCTGCGGCATGTGCTCGGCCATGATCAACGGAGTGCCCCACGGCCCCGACCGTGGCACGACCACTTGCCAGCTCCACATGCGGTCCTTCCGCGATGGCGACACCATCGTGATCGAGCCGTGGCGCGCCTCGGCGCTGCCAGTAATTCGCGATCTCGTGGTCGACCGCACCGCGTTTGACCGCATCGTTCAGGCCGGAGGCTTCGTGTCGGTCAACACAGGCGCGGCACCCGACGCCAACCTCACCCCCATTCCGAAGGCCGTGGCCGACACCGCCTTCGACGCGGCCACTTGCATTGGCTGCGCGGCGTGTGTCGCGGCTTGCAAGAACGCGTCCGCCGCTCTGTTCACAGCGGCCAAGATCGCGCACCTGCGGCGGATTCCGCAGGGTCGCCCGGAGCAGCTTTCCCGGGCGCGCTCCATGGTCGACCAGATGGACGCTGAGGGCTTCGGTTCCTGTACCAACACGTCGGACTGCGAGGCTGCCTGCCCCAAGGGAATCAGCGTTGACTTCATCTCCGAGATGAACGCCGACTACTTCCGGGCCGCGCTCAAGGGCGCGTGACCGCCAGCGCGCGCACGCTGGCCTCGAGGCTGCTTGAGTGGTACCGTCGCGCCCGCCGGGACCTGCCTTGGAGGGGCACTAAGGACCCGTATCGCATCTGGGTGTCCGAGGTCATGCTGCAGCAGACACGGGTCTCCGCGGTCGTGCCCCGCTACGAAGCGTTCTTGGAGCGCTATCCGAGCGTAGAGGCCTTGGCCGCGGCGGATGTCGAGGACCTGCTCGCTAGCTGGGCTGGCCTCGGCTACTACCGCCGTGCCCGAATGCTGAGCGATGCGGCTCGCCGCATCGTCCGCGAGCATGGCGGGAGTCTTCCCCGCAGTCATGGACGTCTGCGAGAACTGCCCGGCATCGGGGACTACACGGCCTCTGCGGTCGCGAGCATCGCCTTTGACGAGCCGACTCCAGCCTTGGACGGAAACGCTCTCAGGGTGCTGGCCCGCTTGGCCAACGAACGGCGGCCTGTCCTGGCCGGCGCGGGCCGCGCGGCAGTGCGCCAGTTGGCAGAATCCCTGATGGCAGCGGTACCTAAAGGCTCCCGGGGCGATTTTACTCAGGCGCTGATCGAACTCGGAGCGACATTGTGCACTCCGGGCGCGCCCCGTTGCGGGGCGTGCCCGTGGCAGGCGTCCTGTGCGGCGCTCTCGGCGGGCAGCGTCGAGACCGTGCCCTCCCGACCAGCCCGCCGTGCCCCTAAGCGGTTGCACATTTGCGCGGGATTGGCCGTCGCTGGGCAGGATATCTTGCTGCGGCAGCGGCCCGCAGACTCTGGGGTCATGCCTGGCTTCTGGGAGTTGCCGCAAGCCTTGGGGGGACGGGGGGACCTCCGCGAGACTGGCCTTGCGGTCCCGTGCGACGGCCGTCCGCTGGCCACGTTCCGGCATGCGATCACCGACTCGATCTTCACCGTGCGCGTCTACGAGGCTCGTCCGGGACCATCCAGCGCCCGCGCATGCCAGTGGGTAACCCTCGCCGCAGCCAGGGAATTGCCCCTGTCCACGATCACTACCAAGGCGCTCGCCCGATGCCCCGGGGGCGTCCTTGGCGCCAAACTGCCGGCCGGGCGGGATCAGTCCTGATTTACCGCCGCCGAGGTCGTGCGCGGAGTCCCAGTGAGCATCCCAAGGCTCTCGGCGTAATCGCTGATTCCCTGCAGCAAGTATTCAGCAACCTCTTGGCGGAACGTGGGCTTGCGCATCAGGGCCTCGTCATAGCGATTGGTCAGGAATCCCACCTCCACCAGCGCTGCTGGCACCTCTGCATCTCTCAGCACGACGAATGGTGCCCGGCGCACTCCCCGGTTCCGGATATTCGAGGAGTGCTTCGACAGTCCGGCATGCAGGCGCCGCTGCAGCTTTGTCGCCAAGTCCTTCGACTCTTCGACCCACTCGGCCCTCGCGACCTTTGACAGCAGGCCGCGCAGGTCGCGTATCGCCCCTCTCGAAGAGGCGTTCTCGAACGAGGCCACCGCCATCGCCCACTCGTCGGAGGGCCGCAGGCTGCGATAGTACGTCTCGACGCCACGAACGCTCGAACTGCGCGCGGAGTTGCAGTGGATGGAGATGATCAGGTCGGCACTGCTGCGGTTCGCGATCAGGGCGCGCTCCTCCAGTTCGACGAAGGTGTCGTCGATTCGAGTCTGGACCACCTCGAGCCCGAGGCGGGCCTCGACTAGTTTTCCCAGCCGCAGGGCGATGTCGAGCACGACGTCCTTCTCCTTCAGGCCCCGCGGTCCGACGGAGCCGGTGTCGTGGGCGCCGTGGCCGGCGTCGATCAGGATGCGTTCAAGCTTCAGCCCCATCGCGCGCGTGAGGCTGAGGCTGCCGGACGCGGTGGCCGTGGGTCGCTTCGGCGGCACCGCCAACGGATCAGGCGGCGGCGACAGCCCTTCCAGCGTACGGGCGGCGCGCGGCTCGTCATTCGACCGCACATCGATCACGAGTCTGCCCGGCGCGTCGAGCCAGAACGCATCAAACGTCACTTCCGTGCGCGCCTCGAGGCGGATTCGCGTGTTCACCCTCCCGTGCCTCGCCATGCGAACCGCCCCCAACAGCGGGTCGTCGCCGTCCATCTTGAAACGCTTCCCGTCGAGGGAGCTGTCGGAGATCGTGCTTCCCAAGATGTCGATCGAGAGCAGGCGGCCCCTTCCTTGGCGCTCATACGCCAGGGGCCGCTGCGAACTGACGTGCACGACGATCCGGGTACCGTCCTCGTAGCTGTGGTGCCGCAGCTCGGAGACCAACGCTCGGGATCCGCTAGCACCCGAGTCTGCAGATCCCGGTTCCGGTGGCGCAACCGCCGAGCCCTCAGCATGGACCTCCGGCGAAAGGGCCAGCCGCGGCCACGCCGAAGTCTCCGCGACTTGAGTGCTGGGAGCCTCCTCCACTTTCGGAACCACCGCTGGGGCCCGGGGAGCGGGCGAGTTCCCTCCCAGCTTGGCGGCCAGTTCGAGCGCAGTTCCCCGTAACTTGCTGTGCGGGTACTCCCGGGCCAGAGTCTGGTAGGCCTCTACAGCATCCTTGGAGTGCGCAGGGTTGCCGAAACGGTCTGCCATTCGCTGGTAAACGTCCCCGAGCTGCAGGAGAGCGTCGTCGCAATAGCCGCTGGTGGGATCCGCGAGTCGGACGGCCTGCAGCCTGCTGGCCACCAGCTCGTACTGCTCAATGCCCAGCTCCAGCCGCGGCACGTGCTTCAGGTCTTCGTAGAGCTGGTTGGCCGCTCGGTAGTGGCGGGCCGCCGTTTCGCGCTTAGATGCTCCTTCTGCAAGTGTGGTGGCGAGCGTGAGGGCGGCTGTCAGGGTGACGATTGCTGGTCGCGCCAACCCACGCATCGGGCTGTCACTGCAAGTTCGGTCAGTCACGTGATTCCCGTATTGTGTACCCAACGGACTGCACACTTCGTCAATCTTGGTCTACCAAGAACATTAAACAACATTTCTGGAAGCGATGGCCGATTGTGGCGAGTTGTAGTCGCTTCGTCGGCGCTAGACTGAGGGCGGTGCGGGCAGCGGAGCAGCCGGAAAGCGTTCCGAGCGAGTTCCTGGAGCGGGTGACCCAATGGGCGCAGAGCCAGCCGGACCCGGTCTCGGTGATCCTGTTCGGCTCCAGGGCGCGCGGGGACCACGGTCCGGAATCCGACTGGGACTTCGCCCTAGTATTCGAGGGGGAATGCCCGTCGCTAAAGGGCCTGCCGTCAACCCTCGAGGGCCGCGATGTCGACTGGGCCCCGATCGAGCGCTCCCGTGCAATGCATCAACTGAACGTCTGCGGCATTCAGCACGCCGTAGCGGCGGACGGGCGCTGCCTCCACGGCGTCCCACTGCCTAGCCCTAAGAGGAGAGACGTGAATACTCCGGCTGTTTGGCACTACCTGTTCGAAGCACACGGCAAGATACGTGACTGTCTGCATAGTCTCGCCGATCACTGGGGCCAGTCACCGGAGTGGCGTCCGCAATACAACACATCCGTGGCGGAGCGGAGCGCACTGGCGGGAGAGCTGCTGTGCAAGGCTGCGTTAAACATGAGGGGCGTGGAGCCAAGGCGGTCCCATTCGGTGGCAGAACTGTGCGACGAACTCGAGCGGGAGTGTCCGGCAGACCCCCTCCTGCCCTCGCTACGGGGCTGCGACGGACTGACGTCCCGGGCTCATGTGAACGTGTACACCGATCTGGATTTCCAGCGAGAGGCCGTTGGCGTGTCCGCCCGGCGACTGGCCAGCGTGCTGCGCGCCTTCGGGGAGGTGTGGGCGGCAGCGTGCGACGCTTCTTGGGCTGATGAGGGCAGAGATGGGATGGGAAGACTTACCGCCGTGGAGGGCAAGCTCCGCGACGAGGTGCGAGGGCTGTGCTCCAGCGACTGCCCCCAAGGCATCCTGCACCAAGTTCAGGCTGCGCTCGACGCGTGGCCGGACACCTCGGCGTTGTGGGACCGGCTGCTGGCTGCCCCCTCCGGGCCGGATTCCGGACAAGGCAGCGAGAAGGCGGGCTAAGGGCCGTCAGGGCCACCAACACACAATTCCCCGCCGACCGGATGTTGGCTGGCAGAAGCAGGCCGGGGCCCGCGGCAGGCGGTGCGAAGGTTCGAGATCTGGGTGGCTGCCGGCCATTGAGTCCCGGCACTCTGGCCTGACTCCCCGTCCCGGTCCTCCCCGAGGGCTTCGGGGGCCAGGGCCAACGTGACTCCGATGCCTCTTCCCTAGCTTGGCGGAGTTGGCCGCGCGAGGCTGTCTGTCTTAGGGCTGCCGCGGCGTGGGCGACCTACGCCATGCACACGGCGGCCTCCTGCATGCACCAGGTGCTGGCATGCGAGGTGCGGGCTGGCGGCGTCGGCGAGAAGGCTCCGCCGGGCCTCGAGAAACGTCGGATGGCTCGAGACGTTTGATAGCGCGTCCATTTGTATCCATCGCGTTTCAAGATCTTTGGGGTGCGTTTTCCGCATGAACGGTGAGTACCGCTCGCAGCCGCTGCCGCGAAGGTCAGGGTCGGAGTTTCGCTTCATGGACGGACACCGCCCTACGGGACCGGCTGCCGATCCACCTGCCGCAATCGGCAGTAAGGGAGCAGCGATTGCCGAGTGCGCTGACCTGAGGCTTGGCGTACCCGAATCCACAGAGGACAGTTTCTCGTGGAAGACGTTGTGGACCTGCAGTTTGGCGCTGCGGCCACGGAGGCAAGCCTTGAGTACCGTGGCGCCACAGGAGTCTCTTGGTAGCGCTCCAAGCACGCCCGCTGGTCCGGAACCGTGCACCGGGCCCGCTCTACGGCCTGTTCTGATGCTCTCGGAGGGTCCCGGCTCGGACACTGGGCACAGCTCTCGGATAATGGGGGCGGTCTGCCCTGCATGTCACGCTTGATTCGCCCTGTCTCGGTGATCGCCGGAGAGGTGACTCTTCCGGGAGACAAGTCCATCTCCCACCGCTACGCGATGCTCTCCGCGGTGGCTTCGGGCCGCAGCGTGCTCGAAAACTACGCCACTGGGGAGGACTGCGCATCCACTTTGGCCTGCCTTCGCTCGCTGGGTGTGCGCTGGGAGCGGAGCGGCGACCGCGTCACGATCGAGGGTCGTGGGCCAGACGGATTGCAGCCTCCGTCGGCCCCTTTGGACGCGGGAAATTCCGGGACCACAATGCGCATGCTTTCGGGGATTCTGGCGGGCCAGCCGTTTGAGTCCGAGTTGCAGGGGGACGCGTCGCTCTCGAAGCGGCCCATGAGCCGCATCATCGCGCCTCTGCGGCAGATGGGCGCGTACATCGATGGCCGCGATGGGCAGTTCCCCCCTCTCGCCATCCGCGGTGGCGGGTTGCGAGCTGTGCGATACGAACTGCCGGTTGCGAGCGCCCAAGTGAAGAGTTGTGTTCTGCTGGCCGGCCTATTCGCGCCTGGAGAGACAGTGGTTGTAGAGCCCGTTGAGACTCGAGACCACACCGAGATCGCACTGCGCCGCCTCGGGGCCGCACTTAGCGCGGAAGGGGGCACGATTTCCGTCCGGGGTCCTGCCAGCCTGGTCGGGCAGGACACGCGCATACCAAGCGACATCTCCTCGGCCGTGTTCTTTCTGGCCACCGCGCTGCTGCTCCCAGGTTCCGACCTGAGGATTCGGGGCGTCGGCCTGAACCCCACGCGAGCGGCCGTGTTGCAGGTGCTGCGGCGAATGGGAGCGGGCATCGAAGTCCACCCCGAGGGGCAGGGGGCGGGCGAACTGGAGGGGACCCTCCGCGTCCGGGGTGGGCGTCCACTCAAGGGCGGCGAGATAGCGGGTGCAACGACCGCGGGCGTGATCGACGAGATTCCCATGCTGGCTGTGTTGGGCGCGGTCTCGGAGCGTGGTCTCAGGATCCGGGACGGGCGCGAGCTGCGCGTCAAGGAAACGGATCGGATCGACGCTGTCGTCACCAACCTGCGCCGGATGGGCGCCGATGTTGCGGAGTACCCGGACGGAATGGATATTAGGGGACGCTGTCGGTTGAGGGGGGCGCAGTTGGACTCCTTCGGCGATCACCGCGTGGCGATGGCTTTTGCGGTGGCAGCCTTAGCGGCTGACGGTCCCTCTGAGCTGCGCGGCGCGGGTGCCGCCGCAGTCTCGTTCCCGGAGTTCTTTTCAACGCTTGAGAGCGTCTCGGCCTAACGCGTTGGCCCGTCAGCGCTGCTACCGGCGCTTCACTCCAACGGCAGAGGCTTGATCTCCCGGTCGTATCGCAGCTCGCCGCCGTGCAGCCACAGCAGTTCCGGTGCGCGCGACCCGATCTCGAACTCCTCCGGGACGTCCGCGTCCATCCGATCGAAGATCCCCTTCAGCCTCGCTACCACCTCGGGATGCTCGTCTGCCACGTCGCGCTGCTCGCCGCGGTCTGCCGCCATGTCGAAGAGCATCATGGGCTTGGGTTCCGGCCCGCTCACGAGCCCGGGGCACTGCGAGGGATCCGCCTGTTCGAACTGGGCGATGATCGTGATTCCGTCCGGCCCGCGCGGGTCCTTCCACTCGGACGCGTCGTCCAAGCAGCGGAAGCCGGGCTGGGGCGAGCGCACGTGCAGCTTCCAGCGCCCGGAACGGACCATCTTGAGCTTCTCCCCTCCCATCGCGAAGATCGCTTCGTGGGGGGAATCCGTCGCCCGTCCCTCGAGCAGGGGCAGGATGTCCAAGCCGTCCATGGCACGGTCTCCGGGCAACGTGGCGCCGGCCGCCAAGACGATGGTTGGGAACAAGTCGATCGAGGCCAGGACTTCGCCCGAGACCTGCCCTGGCGGGATGCGGCCAGGCCACCGCGCGATGGCCGGGACTCTCAGGCCCCCGTCGAAATTGGAGCCCTTCATGGACCGCAGGCCGCCGTTGTACCCTCCGAACGTAGCGCCGTTGTCGGAGGTGAAGAACACCATGGTGCGCTCGTCGAGGCCCGTTTCCCGCAGTGTGTTCAGAATCTCACCGACCGACCAGTCCAGTTCCCGGATCACGTCGCTGTAGAGGTCGTCGGGTGTGTCAGGAGTGTAGAAGTCAGCGGAGGCCGCTAGGGGCTTGTGGGGCATGGCGTGCGGCAGATACAGGAAGAACGGCCGCTCTCGGTTGCGTTTGATGAAATCAATGGCGCGATTCGTGTAATCCTTCGTCAGTTCGGCCTGCAGGACCGGGTACTGCACGACCTCCTCGTTCTGGACGAGCTGCACTGGCCGCATGTCGTTCGAGTACAGGATTCCGTAGTACTCGTCAAATCCCTGCTTGCGCGGCAGGAAGCGCTCCACATGGCCCAGGTGCCACTTGCCGATGGCCGCCGTGGCGTATCCCAAGGGCTTGACTGCCTCGGCGATCGTGATCTCGGATGATGGGAGTCCA
Organism: Bryobacterales bacterium; assembly: GCA_028819235.1. Classification (GTDB taxonomy): domain Bacteria; phylum Acidobacteriota; class Terriglobia; order Bryobacterales; family UBA6623; genus VXMF01. Next base: position 3,493 of record JAPPMC010000217.1, on the reverse strand, counting down.
ACATCGTTTCGCCCGGCGTCCGGGGAGGGGTTGACGACCATCCCGTAGCGGAAGGGGTAGCGCCCGGTGAGGAGCGTCGCGCGCGAAGGGCCGCAGAAGGGAACTGACACGTAGAAGTCCGTAAGCCGGATTCCCTCGCTCGCCATGCGGTCTAGGTGGGGCGTTCGGTGGCGGGTAGCCCCGAATGAGGACAGGTCTCCGTAACCGAGGTCGTCCGCGAAGATGAGGACGAAGTTTGGGCGGTCTTGGGCCCACAGCAGGATGGGGACCAACAGGGTAGCGGCGGCAGTGGCCAGCTGTGTTCGGATTCGCATGGTACGTGCAAGATTACTCTACTCGGCGGGGGCCGAATATCCGGTACGACGACACCTCCCGCTTGCGAGGGGCTGCCATGAGCTTGTCTGAGCGCTCTGTGCCTTCGCTCTGCAGCCGCGCAGAGCGGAGCGGAGCAGCCCGCCTATAGGCCCAAGCCATTCTCAATGACTGGCTAGGTTTGGCTGGCATCTTCGGACTCTGTTCCGGGCCCGACCGAGCACCGTGTGTTCCTAGCGCGACGAACCCCTAAAGATCCTCAAGGACATGTTAGTCAAATCCAACGAGCTTCTATTTCTCGGTTGGTAGATCCCCTAATTTCAACAGTCATAGGACAGTGATCGCTGTGCTTAGGCTTGCACCACTTCATGAATGGACCTACTTCCCAAGTGATGAGTTTCTTCCTCCAATCCTTGGGGACAAAGCAGTAGTCTAAGTGGAAGACTCGGGCCTTCTTGAATTGGAAGTAATGAGTAGCATGCCTCTCCTCCCCGGCCTTCCGGTTGTAGTGGTGATGGTACGCACTGAGTAAGCCGAGTTTGCTCTCCACGCACTTTAGGAACTCCAACGAAGCATTCTTGTCCGCTTTCTTCTTCAGGCCCGGCCAAATATTGAAGTCGCCAGCGGCGACCATGGGAAGCTGCAGCTTGTCTGCTGCCCGAGCACAGGCGGACATCGCCTCCCACGCCACTTTGGCGTACGACGGTTCGGGATGGGTCCAGACTCCAACGAACACAAACGGCTCCGGTGCGTCGACGATGACGGGCACGATCGTAGGGTGGAGAAAGGAGATCTTGACGAATTTGATCTGTGGCGCTCCTTCCTTGCTGATCACGGCTACGCCCAGATCCGGATTCGTTCCCCGCCAGATCACGGATCTGCTCTCACCGTCCGGACCCATCTGTCGAGATGCTTGCGTGCTGACCACGGCTACGCCCTGATTCGGATCGTGATCCTGCCAGATCACCCGCTTATCCTTAGGGTCTAGGCGGCGCCACTCCTGCAGCGCGACCAAGTCGAAATCAAGTCGCTTGAGTAGCTTCAGGCACTCTTTCACCGATTTGCCTCGGCCCACCTGTTTCTTGTCTCGGTGGCAGTTCCAGCTAGTTATCCGCATCGAATTATGGACCGCAGCTCTGCGACCATCGTCCTCAGTGTATCAATTGGGCGACCAACGCCTACCATTTGTGATTTGGAGATCGTGCCCGGGAAGTGACAACCGTTGCGTTGCACGATCCATGCGGGAACGGAAACTGCGCCGATGCTCGAGCGACCGGCATTGTCGGAAGCTCAGGATCCGATCGGGACCGCTCGGTCCCCGGCACTAGCTCTTAGAGCCGGCAGGCCCCACTGGAGAAATCTCATGTCTGTCGCTCCGTCCGGTTACCTTGGGAGAGGACGAGACTTCGGGATACTCTGAGCTGCGCGCAAGAGGGTGTTGGTGTCCGTTGTTGCTTCAAGTCGCGGGGAGTAACTGAAGACCGTCCCATAGCCGACGGCCTCCCGCCTGGTAAACCGGTTCGGGTGAGAAGGGCAGACAGGAGCGGCGAACACGTAGGAGTCCGTCAGCGGGCCCCTCGCTTGCCATGCGGTCCAAGTTGTGCGTTAACCCGTATGAGATTAGGTCTCTGTAACACGAGGTCGCCCGCGAAGATGAGGACGAAGTCTGGGCGGTCTTGAGCGCACAGCAGAACCGGCTCCAATCGGTTCGCGACGGCAGCGGCCCGAGGTATTCGGATTAGCGTTGCACCTCCAAGAGTACTGCACCGGACGGATGCCCGAGCTCAGGTGCAATGATGCCGCCTGCTCACGGGGGCTGCCGTGACCATGTCTGAGGATTCCTATTCTTCGATCTGCAGCTGTGCAGGGCGCAGCGGAGCAAACTGCCCATCGGCCAAGCCTTCCTGAGTCGGTGGCCGTGTTTGGCAGAAACTAGCTGATTCTGTGCAGGCCCGACCGCGGGCAGCCGAAATTCCCGCCCCGACGAATCTGTCGAGATTCCCATGCTCAGTTCCGTTAGTTCCGTTGAGGTATTATGCCGAAGATTGCGTCATCAAGTTCCACGGTGAGTGGACGATGATCACTGTCCTGAAAAGTCGAAAACGGTTCCACTTTCACTCCAATTAGACGGTCGATCCAGTCCTCAGAGACAAAGAAATAATCTATGTGGAATGGCCTAAACCTTCCCATATATTTGTGGTAGTAAGTGAAACGAGTCTCTTCCCCTTGCTTCTCATTGTAGTGCTGATGATAGGCGCTGACGAGGCCGTACCTGTCCCTCATAGACTTCAGCACGTTAGAAGCATCTTCTCCCAGTTTCCCCTTAAATTTCCGCGAGATATTGAAGTCGCCAGCGGCGACCAATGGCAGCCCACGTTTGTCCGCCTCATGAGCGCAGGCGGACATTGATTCCCACGCCACTCTAGCGTACGATGGTTCGCGTTGGGTCCAGACTCCAACGAACATGAACGGCTCAGGAGCGTGAACCTTGACGGGCACGACGTGACGGTGGAGAAAAGGAATGTCGACGAATTCGAGCGGCCACGATTTGGTGCTGACCACGGCCACGCCCCAGCCCATGGCCTTTATCCCCCGCCAAATAACCTGATGGCCCGTGTCAGTCTGCAGCGATGCTTGTGTTCTGACCCGACCCACCCACTGATTCGAATCTGTATTCTCCCAGTGGATCTTCGCCTTTCCTTGGTCCAGAGGACGGCACTCCTGCAGCGTGACCAAGTGGGTCTTAATTGGCTCGAATTGCTTCAAGCACCAATCAACCGTCTTCACCTTCTTTCGGCGGCAGTTCCAGCTCGTTATCTGCATTGAACGGGTGGCCAGACCGCTGCGACCATCGCCCTCAGTGTATCAACCGGGCAACCAAGGCCTACAGGTTCGAGCTAGAGTGGATCGCTGATCTGCTGCCTTGGGCCACAGAGTGATCGTGCCTGCCATCGAGCGTGGCACGCCTTGCGCTTCTCGCTTCCGGCATTTGCGGCAACGAAGCTTCCCAACGACAGCAGGCTGCGTCGACCGCATTGTATGGGTAGGGCGTCCCTTGGGTGTCCTAGGGGAACGGTCCTGCCATCACTACGGGGCCCGTTGCGCAATGCTCCCCCGGCGGGCAAGATCAACACTGATTTTCACGGAACAGATTAGAGCCTAATTTTCCGCTCGGTCAAGT
>JAPPMC010000177.1 GCA_028819235.1 Bryobacterales bacterium | reverse complement strand
CACCCACCTCGACCCTCCACCCCTAGGCCCGCCACGTCGCGCTCGAACGTTTACCCCTGCAGTCTTCCATTGATCAACGAGGGCCGGTTCGTCAGCAGCCCGTTCCGCAACGGCAACCAGTACAACGCTCGCGTAGACCAATACTTCAATGAGTCCGCCGACCGTGTCTACTTCAACATGTACAAGATGAAGTACGACATCGAGACCCAAGTCAACCGGCGCGGATTCAGCACTACTGATGACGGCCACATGAACGCCATTCAAGGTAGCTGGACGCACACGTTCTCGCCGACAGTCCTGAACGAGGCCAGCTTCGGATGGGGTTATGTGGATGGCTGGCGCGGCTTTAACGAGTCCACCGACGGCGGACCAATCCCGGTTGATATCCCCGGCATCTCGATCCAGGGCCAGAGCTTGGGCATCAGCCCAGCTTGGGGGCCCGCGGTATTCATCCAGAACAACTTCAACTGGCGGAACGTCGTCACCGTGATCAAAGGCAGCCACTCGCTCAAGTTCGGTGTGAGCGGCTGGTGGGGTGACGATGACGCCCGCTTCAATGACACGTACGGGCGGGTCTCGTTCGGTTTCAACAACCTGATTGATCTCGTCACGGACCAACCGTTCACTCAGAGCGGCCCTTGGATCGACCCGCTGACCGGTGCTGAGGGACCGGGCGGCTACGAGCACCTGTTGAACACGTGGGGCTTTTTCGTCCAGGACGTATGGAAAGTGACCCAGCGGCTGACGCTGACGTGGGGCGTCCGTTGGGATGACTTCGGCAACATCACGCGCAACAAGGAGAAAGGCGTGCCCCTCGGTAACGTCTTCCTGCCTCAGCAATTCTCGTCGCTTGGGTCGGCAGATCAGGTCAACGATGCATTTGCCAATGCTAAGGTCCAGTTCACAGACGAAGGGATCTACGCAGGGCGCGTCACGAACAACATCGCGCCACGCGCCGGGTTCGCTTGGGATCCGACCGGGGACGGAAACTGGACGATCCGCGGCGGAGTTGGTTTGTACCACGACTGGATTCCGCTCGGCGAGGCGAATCGTGTTCGCGGCAACCCTCCCGGCCTGATCTCGCTGAGTGCGAGGCGGGACGATCCTAATTCACCGGATCCAATCTTCTCGCGCGCGACGCAGCTGACCTTCCCGTACGGCTGGATCCTGCCCAGGTTCAACGTCCTCCAAGTCGACGAGCGCGGCGGCTTGCTGGGTGCCAGAGCAGCGGTCGGGGGAATCGACCGGAACATCGAGGCAAGCGACACGTACAACTACAACATCGGCATCGAGAAACGCATGCCCGGGGACTTGGTCGTCGGCGCCATGTACAGCGGGTCCACCACGACAGGCGGACTGGTCGGCCACGACTTCAACCGCTTCGCCGGAGATTTACTGGACGGCAGTTTTGATCGCCTCAACCCCAGTTTCGGCAGGATCTTCTACGAACGCAACGCGAACGAAGTCGGCTACAACGCCATGATCCTGTCGTTTCGCGGGCGATTGGGCGACCGGGGCTCATTCCAATCTTCTTACACGCTGTCGAAGACAGAAGATCTCGGGCAGGCCGGTTCGCGCGTGAATCGGGATCCGGGCAATGCGACGCCGAGTCAGCACGACCTGCAGCGATTCCGGGCTCCCGCTGACTGGGACTTCCGTAACCGTTTCTCGTTCTCGGGCCTGTATCAGTTCGCCACACCGGAAGGCTTCGGAGCCTTCGGCAAGCACGTGCTGGGCGGCTGGGAATTGGGGTCGATCGCTATGCTGCAGAGCGGGCCGCCGTTCAACGTTGTCAGTACGGCGCCGTTCCAGCCCGAGCTCGATGCTAACGGCGCGGTGATCGGGTTCCTTCCCGGCAGCGGCGACTTCAATGCCGATGGCGTGAACTTCGACTTCCCCAACTCGCCCAGCTCGAGCTTGCCGAGTTCGCCCGGGCGCCAGCGTTATCTCTCGGGCCTGTTCGCGGCGTCCGACTTCCCCCTGCCAGCTCCGGGATCCCTAGGAAACCTGCCGCGGCACGGCTTCCGCGGCCCGGGCATGATCAACATCGATTTTTCGGTGATCAAGAACAATCCGATCAGCGAGAGAGTCAATCTGCAGTTGCGCTTTGAGTTCTTCAACGTTCTCAACCGCGTCAACTTGCGGAACGTGAACGGCAATCTTGCCAGCTCCACTTTCGGCCGAGTGACGTCGACGTTCCCGGCACGCCAGATCCAGCTCGGCGCACGCCTCGCCTTCTAGCGGGCAGTCTAGGGAGACGGGCCTTGTAGCTCAGGGAGATTGCCGTAAGTCCCGGTCGGATTCCCGCGTGCAGCTGTGCCGTCTGCACGCTGTTCCCCTCGTCCATGACGGCGTGGTCATTCGGCCGTCGCCGGTCACTTGTCAACGAGAATGGATCGCGTGGCTCCGGTCGAGTTGCACTCGGAACTGCAGTCTGCCCTTCAGTTTCTTGACAGACTTAAGGAACGGAGTGAAATCAAGCCCGAGTACTAATGTCATTCTGTCTAGAGTCGCACTATTCGGGATTTGTTGTCGAGACGTTCACTGTCTCGACGTACTTGCCGAATTCATCCAAAATAGAACCAAGGATCTTCATGAATTCTGAGTTTCTAGCAAGAATCCATGTCTCAAGAATGTCCTCCAATTCCTGCTTTGCCAGAACATGCTGTTTGTACTCCCATCGAAGTCCTAGTACCCAGTGAAGCTGGAGTCTCTCTCCTTCGTGGATTACCTCATCCACCAAGTCGCAGGACTCTTCCAGCATTTTGCAGAGATAGTCCTTCCCCTCATCATTGTATTGGGAGATGTCGATGCGCCTGAAGATGTTCAACATCTTATCAGTCGCTGCCCGTTGACGCCTGAGCGCTGGCAGAATAGCGAGATAGGCCAGCTGTCCCAAAGTTAGCGTGTTGAACGCCGCAAGCCACGTTGGGAGTGCGGCAAGCCGTCTTGAAAGCCATCGAGGAAGAGGAATACCCGTAGTTTTCGCCCTGTACGAGTTCATATTCTCGGACAAGGACAAAACAAGTAGATTCGCATTTGTAGCTTCTGTCAGGAATTCTGGAATCATGGACAGAGTCCTTCGGAGGTGCTTACTCATACAGTATGGCGATGTCAAGAGCAGTGCACAACTTACGAATGTGAGATGGCCTTGCTTTTCGCGAGCTCCGTTCGTGCTGGCTTGCGGACTGCACGTGCGAACGGTTGTGCAGCACGGCCACTGGGGACCTGAAGTCCCCAGCGGGTGGTCACCTAGGACCCGATCCGCTGGCCAGGCAGATTGCGAGATCGCCCGCGCAGGTTGGTGGCGCGTGGCTTGAGCCCTCGCTGCGCGGTTCGCGAAGGCGGTTAGCGTAGCGCGGCGAGTACGGATTCCCCGGCCAAGTCGAGGAACCGTTGCGGCAGGACTCCGATGAGGACGGTCAGCACTCCGCTGCCGACCAAGACCACGCGGCTGCCCAGGTTCAAGTCCAGGCTGGCCGGGGTGTCCGCCGCCTCGCCAATCCAACAGGCTCGGATGATGCGGAAGTAGTAGTAGGCGGAGACGGCAACGTAGAGTGCCGCGAACACCGCCAAGAGGTAGTAGCCCTCGGCCAAGATCGCAAGGAAGATGTAGTACTTGCCGTAGAAGCCCGCCATCGGCGGGATTCCCGCAAGCGACAGCATGAAGATCGCGACTAGGATGGCGTGCCCAGGCGAGCGGCCGGCCAGCCCGTTGAGATCATCCACCTCTTCCGCCGCCTTTCCGTCGCGCCTTAGTGCCGTGACCAGGGCGAACGCGCCGAAGTTCATGAACACGTACGCCAGCACGTATATCGAGATTCCGCGGAGGCCTGCCTCGTTGAAGGCCACCAGCCCGAGCAGGATGTAGCCGGCGTGCGCCACCGAACTGTACGCCAGGAGTCTCTTCAGGTTGGACTGGGTGATCGCCGCCAAGTTGCCCACCGTCATGGTGATCAGCGCAATCATTCCCAGCAGCGGCACCCAAGACGCGCTTGCGCTCCCGTACGCCTCCGTGAACAAGCGGATCATGAGCGCGAACGAGGCTGCCTTCGACGCCACCGAGACATACGCTGTCGTCGGCGTAGGCGCGCCCTCGTACACGTCGGGCGCCCACATGTGGAACGGGACCGCCGAAATCTTGAAGAACAGGCCGACGGAGGTCGTGATCAGAGCCAGCACGACCGCCCAGTTGTCCGCGCCGCTGGCCGCGACCGCGTCCCCGACAGCCGCCAGATTGGTCGAGCCGGAGATGCCGTACAGGATCGAGAGCCCGTACGCTAGAAGGCCGCTGGAGAAGGCACCAAGGATCAGGTACTTGATCGCCGCCTCATTGGATCGCTTCGAGTTGCGCAGGAATCCCACCAGCACATAGAAGCTCAGGGCCATCGTCTCGAGAGCCACGAACAGCACTACCAGGTCGTTGCCTGTCGCCATCAGCGACATTCCGGCCTGGGCGAACAGCATCAGTGCGTAGTACTCGCCCCTGTGCTCGCCCTCGGCTTCCATGTAACGCGCCGTCATCAGCACGGCAAGGCTCGCCGACATCGCGAACACGATGTTGAAGAACACGCCGAATCCGTCGACAACCACCGACCCGCCAAGCCCCGAGAACGCGCCTCCGGCGCGCACCTGAGCCAGATGCTGCACTAGGACGACCGCTAGCAGGCCTTCCCCGATCAGGGCTGTCACGCCGTTCAGCCAGCGCTGCCCCGTGCGGCGCACGATGAAGACGTCGGTCAGCAGAATCGCGCAGCCGAACAGGCACAGGATGATCGCCGGCTTGAGGACGTTGAAGTCCTGCGCTGTGAAGATCAGGGCATCCATCATTCGCTCGCTGCGGGCTCGGCGGCCGGCAGCGCGCCGAGCAGCGCCCGGTCACCGTTCAGCTCCAGCCCGTTGCGGCTGAAGTAGTCCGGGTCGAGGCGCTCCACCAGCTTTATGGTGGGGGGCTCGAGGATCTCGAAGCAGTGCTTCGGGTACAGGCCGATCCAGAAGCAGCCGATGATCAGCGGGGCCATGACCACGATCTCGCGCAGGTTCACGTCCTTGACCGTCTCGTTCTTCGGGTTGGTGATCGGGCCCAGCATCACCCTCTGGAACAGCCACAGCAGATAGGCCGCTCCCAGTACGATTCCGAGCACGCCGAATCCGGCCCACCACGCGCTGACCTCAAATGCACCGCGCAGGATCGTGAATTCCCCGATGAAGCCGTTCAGGCCAGGCATGCCCATCGAAGCGAACAGCGAGATCGCGAACAGTACCGTGTACACGGGCATGCGATTCGCCAAGCCGCCGTAATCGGCGATCTCGCGCGTGTGGCGCTGGTCGTAGACGATGCCCACCGCAAGGAAGAGCAGGGGCGTCGACAGGCCGTGGTTGAAGCCCTGCAGGATTGCCCCAGCGATGCCGTTCGGATTCAGGGCTATGAGGCCCAGCGTGCAGAAGCCCAAGTGGCTCACGGATGAGTACGCCACGAGGCGCTTCCAGTCCTTCTGCATGAGAGACACCAGCGCGCCGTAGATGATGCCCACGATCGAGAGCACCGCGATCAGTTTCACCGTCGTGTCGTTGGTGGCCCCCTGCGGGAACATCGGCATCGCGAAGCGCACTAGGCCGTACAGGCCCATCTTCAGCAGGATGCCCGCCAGGATCACCGATCCTGCAGTGGGGGCCTCGGTGTGGGCATCGGGCAGCCACGTGTGGAACGGGAACATCGGCACCTTGACCGCGAAGGCGATGAAGAATCCCCAGAAGAGCCAGAACTGCAGCTCCGGGCTGGAGTAGGCCGCCACCCGCATGAGGTCCTCAAGGGCGAAGCTGTAGAACCCGAACTGCTCGTAGTGCCTGAAGTACACGGTCAGCATGGCCAACAGCATCAGCACCGAGCCCGCCAGCGTGTACAGGAAGAACTTGATGGCCGCGTACAGCCGCCTGCCGCCACCCCAGATGCCGATGATGAAGTACATCGGCACGAGCATGATCTCCCAGAAGACGTAGAACAGGAATACGTCCAGGACCATGAACACGCCCAGCATCCCGGCTTGCAGGAAGAGGAAGAACGCGTAGTACTCTTTGACCCGCTTCTGGATGGAGGCCCACGAACAGAGGATCGAGAGCCAGCCGACCACCACGGTCAGCAGGATCATCAGGTAGCCGAAGCCGTCGACGCCTAGGTAATACTGCGCGCCCAAGGCGGGTATCCAGTCGTGGCGCTCAACGAACTGGAAGTCCCCGTTCGAGCTGTCGAAGGAGCGGATCAGCGGTATCGTGACCAGCACTCCCAAGACGGCGAAGGCGTTGGCGACGTAGCGGATGAGATCCTTGCTCTCCTTGGGCAGGCTCATGACCACGAGCATGCCGACGAGCGGCGTCAGCCAGATGATGCTCAGAATGTGTTCGCTCATGTTGTCGCGCGGCCGCTAGCCGTCAAGCCGCTCTCCCTCACCAGAAAAGGTAATACCCCGTGACGACCCCCAAGCCGATCAGAAACAGCAGGGCATAGTTCTGCACCAAGCCCGTCTGGAACATGCGAACCGGGTAGGAGGCGAACTTCACCCCGTACCCGATCACGTTCACGATGCCGTCCACGAACCACTTGTCCACGAATATCGTGACGGTGGACCACAGCCGCGTCAGGGTCCCCACGCCGTTCACCGCGCCGTCGATCACCACCACGTCCGCCTGCGCCAGCTTTCCGCCGCCGCCCTTCGCGGCGCCGCGGACGAACAGGAAGCCGTAGATCTCGTCCACGAAGTACTTGTTCAGCAGGACTCGGTGCAGGTCCCGCCCCAGAAGGCCGTGCATCGGCTCGCCCTCCAACTTGGCTGTGTGGAACTTTCGGCTGGCCAGCAGGATGGCACCGACCGCAAGAGCGACCGAGAGCGCCATCAGCCCCCATTCCAGGAGAGCGCTGTGGTGGACGGCGCCCTCACCGTGGGCACCTTCAACAACCACCGACGAGCTCAGCCAGTGCTCAAGGCTCGGCAGCGCGTCGTGCACAGGCCCGAAGACCACCGGCGTTCCGATCCACCCGGCCAGAATGCTGCCCGCTGCCAGCACGACTAGGGGCATGGTCATCGAGCGCGGCGACTCGTGAACGTGCGTGCCGGCCGGGACGCGGTCGTCGCCGTGGAACGTCATGTAGATCAGCCGGAACATGTAGAACGCCGTCATCATCGCCGTCAAGATCCCTAGTGCGTACAGCACTTCGTGGTGCGACGAGTAGGCCTTCCAAAGGATCTCGTCCTTGGAGAAGAAGCCGGCCAGACCGGGAATGCCCGCGATCGCCAGCGCGCCAACGAGCATCGTCTTGTAGGTCACCGGGATGCGGTCTTTCAGCGCACCCATGCGGCGCATGTCCTGCTCGCCGCCGACGGCGTGGATCACCGAGCCGGAACCAAGGAAGAGCAGCGCCTTGAAGAACGCGTGCGTGTAGAGGTGGAAGATCCCCACCCAGAAGGCTCCCACGCCGCAGGCCAGGAACATGTACCCCAGCTGCGAGACGGTGGAGTACGCGAGCACCCTCTTGATGTCGTACTGCACAAGGCCGATCGACGCCGCGAAGATCGCCGTCAGCGCCCCGACCACCGCCACGACAAGCATGGCGTCCGGCGCCAGCACGTAGATCTGGCTGGAGCGCGCCACGAGATAGACCCCGGCCGTCACCATCGTGGCGGCGTGGATCAGCGCCGACACGGGTGTCGGCCCCTCCATGGCGTCGGGCAGCCACACATGCAGCGGCAACTGCGCCGACTTGCCCATCGCGCCCACGAAGAACAGCAGGCCGATCATGCTCAGCGGGCCCCAGGCCTGCTCGGCTGCGAACCCTCCAGCAGCGAGCGCAGGGCCAACCTCGGTGAACGTCAGCGTCCCAAGCGTGGTGAAGGTCAACAGCATTCCCAGAACGAAGCCGGCATCGCCGATTCGGTTCACGATGAAGGCCTTGTTGGCGGCCGTCGACGCGGACTTCTTCCGGAAGTAAAAGCCGATCAGCCCAAAGCTGCAGAACCCGACGCCCTCCCAGCCGACGAACAGCAAGGCGTAGTTGTTCGCCAGCACGAGCAGCAGCATGAAGAACAGGAACAGGTTCAGGAAGCCGAAGAATCGGTAGTAGCCGCCGTCGTGGGCCATGTAGCCCGTCGAGTAGACGTGAATCAGGAAGCCGACGCCCGTGATCACAAGCACCATGACGGCGCTCAGCGAGTCGAGGAGAAAGCCCCAGTCGGCCGTGAAGGCGCGCACTCCCACCTCCGTGCCCGACTCCAGGCCCGCCAGCCAGGTCCACTTGACCACCTCGTAACTGTGGCCCTCGACGCCTTGGAGCTGCCAGATCGCGCCCAGCGAGAAGAGGAAGGAAACCAGAACCATGCCCGGGCAGACCAGGTCGATGAACGCCTTGCCCCGGGACGGCCCCGCGTGGTGCGCGTGCCCGTCATCCTCGGGCGGCCCCAGCGGGTGCTGCGGGTCCAGCCGACGGCCGGCGAGCAGCATCACGAGGGCCCCCAAGAGGGGGAACATCGGGATCAGCCAGATGGCTTCTAGGAAGAACACCCCTCTTACACCCCTACCACCGCAGCAGATCGATCTCGTCCGCGTGTATGGCCTGCTTGTTCCGGAACAGCGCTATCAGGATGCCCAGCCCGACTGCCGCCTCGGCTGCGGCGACGGTAATGACGAAGATCGAGAAGACCTGGCCGTGGACCTGCTGCAACGATGCCGAGAACGCCGCAAGGTTGATGTTGACCGCGTTGAGCATCAGCTCGACCGACATCAGCAGCACGAGTATGTTCCGCCGCGTCAGAATGCCGACGACGCCCACGAGCAGAAGAAGAGTGCTCAGGACCACATAGTGGGAAGTCGTGACCTCCATCATTTCGGTTGGGTCCCGGGACTAGCTTTCCGTCGCGCGGTTGCGCGTCTTGGACATGACGATGGCGCCGATTATGGCGACCAGCAGCAGGATCGAGGCCAACTCGAACGGCAGCAGATACTGCGAGAAGAGCACCTGGCCCACCTGCTGGGAATTCTCCGTGATCGAGCCGATCGGCGGGGCTTCCGGCATTCCGGGGTGGTCAAGCGATCCCACTCCGCGGAGCACGATCACACTCAGCATCCCGCAGACGGCCACCGCCCCGGCCAGCGCTGGCCACTTCTGGTTCGAGAAGCGCCGCTGCACGGCCTCGTCATGGCCCGAGACCAGCATGATCACGAACAGGAACAGCACCATGATCCCGCCGATGTAGACAATGACCTGCACTCCCGCCAAGAACTCGGCTCCGCGCAGGAGGAAAATGCCCGCCACACCCACAAGGGTGTTGACCAGCCAAACGGCTGCGTAGACGACGTTGCGCCGTGTGATCGTAAGGATGGAACTGGCCAGAATGAGGGCCGCCAGAACGTAGAAGAGGACTGAGTCTAGCGTCATCGAGGAACGATCGGCGGCTGCCGCAAGCCCGGATTAACCAGCATATCACCCGCGGCGGATCACAGCCGGACGGGCGCTCAGGTCCTCGGGCGGGGACATCGCTTGTACACTGCCCTCGATGTCGGCGGTGGGCCGCGCCGAGATCGCGGGCCTTGCGTCGGCTCGCTGCGGACTCCTAGCGCAGCTTAGCCGAGGGATTCTCGGCATGCCGAACCTCGCGGAACAGCTTCGCCGGCAGGGCGCGGATGTGGTCCAACTCAGCTCCGCGCCGGCCGGCCAAAGCCCGCCCTTCAGATCCCTGAACTTCCGGAGCGCCTGGTTTCGCTAATCCGAGTTCGCAAGGGGCCGGCAGGCGGCCATAAGGGCTTCCCGAACTTCACCGCTGACCAAGTGACATCCTCCAGGGCGGCGGAGGCGGGATCCTCCTCGGGGGGTCTGCAGCTTGACCGTTGGGGCTACCAAGCCGTTGCTACGCTGAGCCCGTGCGCGAAGTCACGTTCTGGCGCTGGATCTTCGGTCTTGCCCTCCTGCTGGCGGTCGCAGTGACCTGGCTCTTGCACGCCGCGGACCCGGTCGCCCACCCGCTCGCCCTGCTGATCTCCGTAGTGCTCTCCCTAGTGGTCGCGTACGTCGGCAGCCTTTTTGTGGTTGGCATGTTCGCCCTAGCCTGGTTCACGATCTCCGATTTCGCTTGGTCCTCTTGGAGGTTCTTCGTGTGGGTCATCGGAGTCCGCCCAGAGCCTTAACCCGCTCCAATGCCCGGCGCCGCCATTCCGCCAGCTCGCTCACCGTCATCCGCAGCATGTCCTAGAGGGCGACCTCCGCGACCGCGGCCAAGAGCGAGATCGCCCGCACGATGCCGCCCGCCTACCACCGCGCACCCTTTGGGCCGGCCAAAGCGATTGCGAAACCTAACCGGCGGAAAGGAACACGTGTGGTGTATCGATCGGCGGGCCAACTGGATAGCGACCAAGGAGCAAATTCGCCACGGCGCCAACGCGCACCGGGCGGACGCAGGGCGCATCGCTATGTTGGAAGCCCAACTGAGAACGATCGGCAAGGAGCAGTCACGTTATGCCTTGCTAGCCCGCGCTGCTGCGCCGCAACAACCACTGAGCCGACTACTGCGGTGGAGAGCTTCGACGCAGGTCTCGGAAGGGACGAAGGGAGGACCGATCAGTCCGGGAGACTGGCGCGAGGGCCGGCCGGCCAGCTGACTCGATAGCTCCGACCGTACCCTGGCGATCAGCGCTTCTGGACGCCGCGCCGCAGGTCGTCCGAGAGGACAACGGCCTCGGCGACCTGCTTCATGGGAATCCGGCGCCGACGGCTCTCCTGCTGGAGCCTGACGTAGGCCTGCTCCTCCGTCATTCCCAGATCCCTCTGCAGAATGCCCTTTGCGCGCTCAAGCAGCTTGCGCGTCTCTAACTGGCAGGCCAGTTTCGCCACCTCGGCGTCCAGCCGGACGCGCTCAATCTCGGCTCCCACGAGGTGGCCGATCGTGGCGACCAGCTTCACCTCCTGAGGGGAGTGGTCGTGCCTCTCTTGGTGCTGAAGGTTGAGCACGCCGATCAGTCTTCCCCCGGCCAAGATCGGCACGGACAAGAAGGCCTCGAAGCGATCCTCCGGCAGCCTGCGGAATCTCCGGAACCGCGGGTCGCCCATAGCGTTCTCCGAGATGGCGACCGCGCGCCGCTCCCGTGCGACCCAGCCCGTGATGCCCTCGCCGATTGCTATGCGAATCGTGCCGACGGACTCGGGATGCGGGTTCTTTGACGCGCGGAGCACCAAGTGGCTGCCTTCGAGGACGTAGATGAAGCACGAGTCAGCGCCGACCACGTCGTTGAGGAACTCGACGATTTGCTGCAGGACTTCCTGCAGCGGGTCTGCCACCGCGAGACGCGCGCTGATCGAGTGCAGGAACTCGAGGGGAGAATGCCCGTCAGTCTCGGGCTCGTGTTGCGGGCCCGGCTGGCCGGGCACCATTCTTGGCGGGTTCATGGAGTGGAGTCCCCCTGTGACGTGTCCTCTCAATTGCTTTCCCTCCCTTCGCCGACACGTCTTGCGACGGCGGCCACATTCACGGTCACTGGCAAGCTAGGCACGCAGCGGCTGCGGCGTCCCCGGCCCGCACCATGTGCAGTTCTGTCGACAGCAGCGCGTCCAGCTGCTTCGCCGGCGGCAGCAGCAGGTACACCCCGTCCCCGGCAATCCGCACCGGGAACACCTTCACGGAATACGGATCGCCGGAGAGGCAGTCGCCCGTATCGAGCGAGAACGCCTTCTTGTGCAGCGGGCAGGCAACCTTGGGCTCGTGGCCGGCGCTGCCGGCGATGCCGCGCGAGAGCACAAAGGCATTCTTGTGCGGGCACATGTTCTGACACGCCCGCCACTCCCCTCGGGAGTGGAGGTTGAACACTGCGATCTGAGTGCGGCCCACCTTCACGGCGGCCCCGCCATCCCGCGGAAAGTCGGAGACCCGCCCCACCCGCAGCCAGTTCAGCTTGCGGGAGCGCTTCCTGTTGCCGTTGCTCCGCTGCTCTCCGAGTGTGCGACCGTCTGCGAGCTTGACCTGATCGAGCGGCACGCTGTCGCGCGGCCAGTCGGCCGGCCGGTTCTGGCCCCGTTGGGCGATGATCTCGATTCCGGCGTCGGTCTCGTCCGTGTTTACGAACTGGCGGAACAGCCTCCGCCGGTCGGGATCGTCGACGACGTCTTTCCACTCGCAGCGATACGATTCGACAAGCGACTGCATGCGCCGCTCCAGCTCCTCACCGATCCCCAGTTTGTCGTGCACGACCACGTCGCGGACGTGGTCGATGCCGCCCTCAACCTGGTCGAGCCACACCGCCGTGCGGGTGAGCTTGTCGGCGGTGGAGATGTAGTACATGAAGAAGCGGTCGATGTAGCGGATCGCGGATTCCTCGTCTAGGTCGGAAGCGAGGAGCTTGGCGTGGCGTGGCTTCGCGCCTCCGTTGCCGCAGACGTAAAGGTTGTAGCCCGATTCGGTGGCTATGAGACCAATGTCCTTGGACTGGGCCTCGGCGCACTCGCGCACGCAGCCGGAGACGGCGCCCTTGACCTTGTGTGGGGCGCGGATGCCGCGGTATCGCCTCTCGATGCGAACCGCAAAGCCCACCGAGTCCTGCACGCCGTAGCGGCACCAAGTCGTGCCGACGCAGCTCTTGATCGTCCTCAGGGCCTTTCCATAGGCATGGCCGCTCTCGAAGCCGGCCGCCACCAAGTCCTCCCAGATGCTGGGCAGCTGGTGCAGCTGCGCGCCGAACAGGTCGACGCGCTGGGCACCGGTGATCTTCGTGTACAGGCCGAACTTTCTCGCAACGTTTCCCAGGACAATGAGCTTCTCGGGCGTGATCTCTCCGCCCGGCACGCGCGGCACGACACTGTAGAGCCCGCCGCGCTGCATATTGGCGAGGAAGCGGTCGTTGGTGTCCTGCAGCGTGTGGTGGCTGCGCTCCGTGACGCTCTCGTTCCAAAGCGAGGCGAAGATCGATGCCGCCGCGGGTTTGCATGTCTCGCAGCCATGCCCGCTGCCGTACTCCCCGATCAGTTCGCCAAAGGTCCGAATCCCCTTGACCTTCACGATGTCGAACAGGTCCTGGCGGGAGTAGCTAAAGTGCTCGCAGAGGGCCGTCTCGACACTCCTGCCGGCGGCCTCAAGCTCGGCATTCAGCAGGTTGGTGACGATCGGCAGGCAACCGCCGCAGCCCGTGCCGGCCTTGGTGCACTCCCCCACTGCGCGGACAGTGGTCAGTCCCCGTTCCCGGATCGCCGACAGGATCTCACTCTGGGTCACGTTGTTGCATGAGCAGACCTGAACATGGCTCCCGCTCAGCGATGATGCCGTCGCGGCGCCGGCTGCGCCGACTCCGGCAAGCTGGGCCGGCGGCACCGGCAGGTCGTCGCCCGATCTGGCGAGCGTTGCCAGCGCCGGGTAGTCGCTCGCGTCGCCCACGAGCACTCCCCCGACGAGCCGTGTGCCATCCTGGCTGAACAGCAGCTTCTTGTACACGCCAGCGAAGGGATCGTCGACCACTAGGGGGACCGCGCGGTCGGAGGGGGCTTCATAGTCCCCGAAGCTGGCGACATCGACACCCAGCAGCTTGAGCTTCGCGGAGAGATCGGCTCCGGCGAACCGCCGCTCGCGGCCGCACATCACCGCCGCAGCGACCTCGGCCATCTCCAGTCCTGGAGCGATCAGGCCGTAGACCACACCGCGGTGTAGGGCCACCTCGCCGACGGCGAAGATGTCCGGATCGGAGGTCTGCAGGGTGTCGCCGACGGTCACGCCGCCCCTCGGGCCAACGCTGAGCCCGCACTCCCGCGCCAGATCGTCGCGCGGCCGGATGCCGGCTGAAACGATGATCATGTCCACATCAAGGCCCCCTCCGTCGGCGAAGGCCATGCCATTCACCCTGCCGTTGCCCAAGACTCTCCGGGTGGACTTGCCCAGATGGACGCGGACGCCAAGATCCTCGATCCTGCGCACGAGCAGCTGGGAGCCGATTTCATCGATCTGCCTCGGCATCAGGCGGGAGGCGAATTCCACGACATGGGTCTCAAGCCCGAGATCGTGGGCCGCCTTGGCAGCTTCTAGCCCCAGCAGGCCGCCTCCGATGACGGCGCACCGGCTCGATGTGCGGGCGTAGTCGATGATGCCTTCCAGGTCCTCGATGGTGCGGTAGACGAACACTCCCCGCTTGTCGACGCCCGGAATGGGCGGCACGAACGGCCGCGAGCCCGTGGCCAGGACGACGCGGTCGTACGGCACGGCGGACCCGGTCTGCGACAGGACGACCTTCTCGTCCCGGTCGATGCGGGTGGCACGGTCACCGATGCGGATGTCGATCCCGGCGCTTCGATACCAGCCGGCCTTCGCCACAGCGAGGCGGGACGCGTCGCGGTGGCCAAAATAGTCCGTCAGTCGGACCCGGTCGTACGCCGGCCGCGGCTCCTCGCAGAACGTGACGACACGATGTCGGCGCTCCGTGTCGAACTCTACGAGCCTCTCGCAAAACCGATGGCCTACCGGGCCGTTCCCGATCACGACCACGGACTTCCGTGACCCTGCCATTGCAAACTCCTCCTCAGCGTGCAGCCTGCCCCCTTGCCCGGGCGCCTCGGCGCGAGGGCCCGGACCGCCACGCATGGCCGTTCTGGAGCCCTCAAGGGGATCGGAATTCGTTCGGCGGGGAACGAACGGACTAGTACGATTCCAGTGTAGGAATGCCTGCCCGGCGCCTCATCCGCTTATGTCCGGGATAAGAATTTCTTAGTTCGCGCGGCGTTCCTGCCGTGCTAGGCTCAAGTCAGATCGGCAAGCGCAACGTAGCGCTTGGCGTCCAGTTGGCCGGGACCGGGGTCGTTCCGGTCGGCTGAAGCGTGTTCGCCGATTCACTCGGCTCCTGGCAGAGCCAGCCGGGGAATCGACCTTTTCCTACACCGAAGCGCAAGGTGCGCCGGGCCGCTAGCTGCGGCCGGGCGGCCTTTCTTCGCACTGGGCCGCGGCTTTCGCGGCAGGAAGGAACGACACGCACCCATGTCCATTGCGGCCGCACCCGGCCAGCTCGCCGGCAACCCCTTCACGATCCTCGGGACGGCGGCCCCGTCGCGCGCGGAACGCGGCTTGGAGGGCGCGTCCCCCCTGATCCCCGACATCCCGCTGGAGGACGGCCAGCAGTACCGCTTCCATTTCGACATGTCCAAGTGTGTCGGGTGCAAGTGCTGCGAGGTCGCCTGCGCCGAGCAGAACAACAACCCGGCGCACGTCTCTTGGCGCCGCGTTGGGGAGGTCGAGGGGGGCGTCTATCCGCACACGCAACGCCTGCACCCTGCCCATGCCCCATAAGCGGGACTTGACAACGGCACCCCTCGTGTGGCATCC
>JAPPMC010000275.1 GCA_028819235.1 Bryobacterales bacterium | reverse complement strand
CCACCTGCTGGGCGATCTGGCTCTTGGCCGAGCCGGGCGGCCCGGTGACGATGGTCGGCTGGCGGGCCTCGACCAGGACTGTGAGCACCGAGGCCAGCTCGCTCGGGCGCAGCGTGTAGTCCGCGGAGATATTCTCGGGAAGGGTCATCGTTACCTCCAGGTGGCAGAAGTTGGGAGCGGAACGGGCGCCCGCCCGAGCCCCCGGGATTCGCCCGGCCAGGCCCACCGCCACCTCCCGGCGCTGGACAGCGTGCTGGCGGAGGCCAAGGCATCAGGTAGCAATATAGTTCCGGATCGGATGCCCGCCGGTACCCGCGGCAACGATCCGGTTCTACCGGCGTATGATTCGTGGCGAGAGGTTTGAGAGATATATGGCGAGGTGTGCAGGAGGTGTTGTTCGATCGGATGCGATCTGTTTGAACGGAGGTTGGGAGGCCGCACCGGAACGGGTGCAGGCGCCGGGAGCAGGGGTTGACCGCGCACGGCCGTGTCGGGGCCGAGACTGGAGCGCGCCCCGGAACCTCAAGGTGTGGCGGAGACCGTGATGAGGACGGACCTTTCGAAGTGGCCCGGCGGGATGGAGCCGGTGTGGAGGCTTCTTGAGCCGACGAGCGTCGAAGCGCTTCGCGCCGAGCCGTCGGCCGGGAACCGGACGCTCAGACTCGCGGCCAACCTTCCGGACGAAACGCTCGACGGGTCGGCCGTTCGTGTACAATGCCACGGATCGTGCTCCAGCGGATCGACAGGGACGGGTGGCTGCGGCTCACGGGCAAGGGGAACTTCAGACGGGATGTAGTTGCAGCGATGCGCGAGTCGATGACTTGGCCCGGGATGGAGGCGACCGAGCACTTCCGCACCGGAAAGGCGTATCGCGAGGGCGATGTGAGGGATATCCATCTGCTGCATCGGCTGCTGGACATGGCCGAGCTGCTGGAGGAACGGGCGGGCCTGTGCCAGTTGACCGCCCTGGGGCAGAAGATGCTGGGGCCGGGGAGACCGGGGGGGGGGGCTTGAGGCGATCCTGTTCCGCCACGCGTTCTGGCATGCCGAACTCTCGCGCTTCATCGAGACGTTTCCTCGCGGGTTGCCGGGGAGATGGTCGCAGGACGACATGGGCGTGATCCTGTGGGGGCCTCTCCCATATGGCCGGCGAGTGGCAGAGCGTGCCCACGCTCGTGACCCTGTGCGCCGTTCGCGACAATGCGGTGGCGAACATGCACTGGAATGCGGAGGGCACGATGTTTGTCGGGCGCGTGCTCGGACCGCTGCGTTGGTTCGGGCTGCTCGAATGGCGATTGCCGCTGGATATCCTCGATGCCCGGTGCTGGCGAAAGACCGCGCTTTTCGACCGGTTCCTGTCGCTCGATGTCCGGCTCGCCGAACGCCCAGCCGATGGTCACTAGCCCTGCGGAAGGACGGTGGCGACATGAACCGGAGCGCCCGACCGAGCCGGGGCGGCGGAGCGCCATGCTTGTCCGGCCCCAATCGAGAGGCGGCGACGCGATCAACTGTTTCCCGCGTGCAGTATCCGTGCTACATGAGTTTCCGGAAGGTTCGGGGCCTGCCTCCAGACAAGCGTCGCGGTTTTGACAGCCCCCTCGACTCCATGGGCCGTCCGCCGTTCCATCGAGAAGCGTATGCTGGAGAAGGGGCGACAGAGCGGCGCTGCCATTGGAAGCCGCAACGCCCGGATTCAGCATTCCGGAAACAATCCGTTGAACCTCCCCGGGAAATCTGCGAGACTCGACGCTACTGGCTCTGGCATTAGTTTGCGGCTACATCCGAATGTGTGGAATCATTCCAGATAGACCGGAACGGTAGGGTTGCCTATCATTCTCAGGGTTGAGAAGGGCCATGGGGTCAACCCAAAGACCACGTAACCCCTCGGAATCACGTCACAAGTCGCCTTCCATAGGCGTCACGTCGGTATCGTGCCCAGGACACGGCGTGTACCTCGACTACGCCGCTACGACCCCTGTTGCGCCGGAAGTCGCACACACGATGGCCAAGTTCCTAACAGCCGACGGCGTCTTCGGGAACCCACATTCGGTCACTCACCGATTTGGACATGCAGCTTCAGAGGCTATCGAAGAGGCCCGCGGACACGTCGCTCAGTTGATCGGGGCAGACGTCGATGAAATCTTGTGGACCTCGGGTGCCACGGAGGCGATTAATTTGGCCATCAAGGGGGTGCTGCTATCGCCTACCGTCCGCGGTCGGCATCTCCTCGTCTCTTCACTTGAGCACAAAGCAGTGCTCGACACTGCGCACTGGCTGTCAGGCCAAGGCGTAGATGTAACCTACCTTGCACCGGACGCGGATGGCATGATCACGCCGGAGATTGTCTGCGCGGGACTTCGACCGGACACGGCGCTAGTCTCCGTCATACACGTGAACAATGAGGTCGGGACCGTCACCGACATCGCGAGCGTCGCTCGCGTGGTTCGAGACAACGGTACACTACTTCATGTCGACGCCGTACAAAGCGCGGCGCGATTGCCGATCGATATCTCACTCATGGGAGTGGACCTCCTGTCGTTGAGTGCCCATAAAATATACGGCCCGAAGGGTGTGGGTGCTCTATTTGTGAGCCGCTCCGTTCGGCCCTTACTGGTGCCCCAGATTCACGGCGGGGGGCAGGAGGGTGGCGTACGGGCCGGGACGCTAGCGACCCATCAGGTCGTTGGAATGGGAGCAGCGGCACGATTCATAAACGACCGTCAGAGTAGTGACGCGGAACGGGTAGCTGTCATGGACCGACGCCTTCATGGCTGGCTAGATGGTATAGAGGGCGCTGTCGTTAACGGTAACCGTATGGCGCGGGTCCCAGGCATCTTGAACATGGCCTTTCCCGGCGTGGAGGCCGAGTCGCTGATGCTGGCTCTCGGCGATGTTGCGATATCGGCAGGTTCCGCGTGCACGGCAGCGTCAATTGAGCCATCACACGTCCTGCAAGGACTTGGCGTCCCCGAAATGCTGGCGCTCTCCTCCGTGCGGTTCAGCGTGGGGCGCTATACTACAGAGGCGGAGGTCGATTTCGCAGGACAACGCGTTAATGACGCTGTGTCAACTCTTCGGAGCATTACGAGATGAAGGCGCCAACAGAATCAACCGCCAGTAGTAACCGCTTGACGAGCCTACCGACACGCCTCAAGAAGATCGGGGAGACCCTTCGACGGGAGTACTGCCGAAAGCACATCCATCCCTGGATTGTTGCTTATTCTGGAGGGAAGGACTCCACCCTTCTCCTGCAGATGATCTGGGAAACGGTTGCCGGACTGCCACCAGAGCGCCGCCAACGATCCATCCTCATTGTCGGTAATGACACTCTCGTCGAGTCGCCTCTCGTGATTCGGCATCTCAAGGAATCGCTCAAAGTGATCGGAGATGCCGCCGCGGAACAGGAAATGCCTGTTGACATTCGCGTTACCACACCGGCCATCGATCAGACATTTTGGGTTAGTGTGATAGGGCGAGGATACATACCGCCCACCAGGAATTTTCGGTGGTGCACGGACCGGATGAAAATCCGGCCAACCAGCCGGCTGTTGAGAGACATCGTGAGAGAGCACGGTGGGGCTATTCTCCTCATCGGGACCAGGCGAAGCGAGTCGCAAAACCGGCAGCGAGGCATGGACCGACGCAAGGTGTCCGCAGGAAAAACCAATCACCACGACTCCGTCGAGGGCTGTCGCATCTTCTCCCCACTGGCCGACCTCAACGATGACGATGTCTGGATGGTTCTGATGCAGCGCCGTCCACCCTGGGGTGGCACCCATCGCCGGCTGATTACTCTCTATCGTCAGGCTGGAGGGGGGGAATGTCCACTGGTCATGACCCAGGATGACGCACCGTCCTGCGGCAGCTCCTCCCCGCGGTTCGGCTGCTGGACGTGCACCGTGGTCGCTAAGGATCGCAGTCTTCGTGGCCTAATCGACTCCGGGCACGAGGAGGCGGCGAAGATGGAAAGCCTCTTCGACTTCCGTGAATGGCTCATCTCCCTCAGGGAGGACGACAACAATCGACTGCCGGTGCGTCGCGACGGCAACCCCCGCAACCGGACTGACGGTTCTCAGGTGTTCGGTCCCTTCACCCTAGCGGTGCGCCGCACAATACTTGATCGGCTCTTCACACTGGAAAAAGCGGTCGGTGACACGCTTATCACTCCCGACGAAATCGAGTGTATTGAAGACGTCTGGTGGCGCGACGAGATCGCCGAACGCGGCCGGCTCGCGCTGCTTCAATCCGTAAATGCCTCATGACCCAGATGACTTCAGAGGTGTTGCTTGTATCCCAACTCTTCCTAAAGGGACGCTTCACCGTACCGTGGCATCAGCGGTACTACGACTGGACCGTGGAGCAGGTCACGGAACTCTTGATCGATCTAAAAGAGGCTCTCGATGAAGACCGGGAAAGTTACTTCCTTGGGTCAATCATGCTCGTCGCCGGCGAGAACGTCTGGGAAATCAATGACGGCCAACAACGCCTCATAACGCTATCCCTGCTCTTCGCCGCATTTGGCCGCCGGTTCGCGAGGAACAGAGAAACCGACGCTGGCCGTGAAATGCTCGCGTTACGCGTCCTATTTGATCGTCCTGCGAACGCCGTCACTAATTTCGACGACGCGACCCGCGAAGTACCGCGCATCGAGCCACCTCGCCAAGACCGGTCGCGTTTTACTCAGATCATCCGTGGTCGCGACATCGGCACAAACGGCAAACTGACGTCGGCTTGGACCGAAGTCGCACTGTTTGTCAACGCGATGGGCGCTCATGAAATGCAAAAGTTCTTCGACTTTCTCATGCAGAAGGTCGAAATCGGTGTTCTCTACGTCCCGCAAACAGAAGATGCCAATGCGGTATTCGAGGCCCTGAACGGGCGTGGCAAACGGCTGGACGATGTGGATCTAATTCGAAACCACCTATACTCGTACTTCACGGATCCCGGTGACTCGGAACGTCGCGCCACCATCCACGAACAGCTCGAAAGCGTACTCTCGACGACGCGGACCCCTACGCGCTCCCAAGAGTATTTCCGTTGCTTCTTCCAGTGCAAGTACGGCTATCTTCAGAAGAAGCGTTTTTACCGGGACACCCGCGCGAAGATCCGCGATACCGGTCGACGCCAATCTGGCGACAAGCACGTCTACTCATTGGTCCATGAACTCGCCAATCCCGCCAGCGTCGAGCTGTTCCGCACCATCAGTGCCACAAACCCGAGTAAGGGCCTCCTTGATGCCTTCTGTACGGCATCCGGGACCAGTCGGAACAAGCGCAATCTACCCGTCTTTATTCGGGAACTGGGCGGCTACAAGGTGGTTCAGCCATTGATGTTTGCTCTACTACGGCGGTTTGTGGAGGCAGGAGATCAACACCGGCGCTCCGTCGCCAAAGCTGTCCATCGTTGCCTCAGCGACCTCTCGTCCTTCGTGATGCGAGTCTCCTTCTGCGAGGTGAAGTTCGAACCATCCAGGCTCGAACCGAGCTTTGCCAATTGCGCCGGCAGGATCACCGGCAGTACCAAGGTCACAGATCTCGATATCAAGACCGATCTTGAGGAGTGTGACGATTTGCTGATCATGGACGACACGCGATTCATTGCTCGGTTACTCGACGTTCAGATGACCGACACTCGCCGGGCCAAACGCCTGCTGTTCGGAATCAACTCGCAGCAAGAGAGGGAAGGCCGCGCTTTCGACTACGACGGATGCTCCGTGGAACACATCTTGCCGCAATCGAAGACTTACTGGCTCGGATGGACCGGATTCAAATCGGCTGGGTCGGACCTTCGGGACTGGATTACTCGGATCGGCAATCTGACCTTGCTCGGCGATAGCGGCAATCATGCCCGACACCGTTTCAACGCAAACTTCACAGCCAAGAAGCCGGTTTTTGAGGCCAGCCCTTTTGCAATGACGCGCGACGTCGCCAAATATGAGGACTGGACTCCAACCGCGGTGATCGAACGCTCAGGGAAACTGGCAAGAGCAGCCGCTCATGTCTGGTGTTTTTCCGCATCAGACGAGCGTTATCTCTCTCCTTAATACGATCAGCTCCCGACCACCATCAGAATCTCATCGCGAAACTCGCGGGCATACGTCGAATTAACAAGGCGTCGCACAAGGTGGCCTTCGATCGTCAGAGAGGCTCGATAGTGTTGCCTCATACGATTCATCAGGCCTTTGCCGTCGGCTAACCGAATCATGTGAAAAGATCGCACCTCGTTTGACACGTTTTCGTCGCGGATCCGGCTGCGCACGGCGCACATTATTGCGACCACCTGACCGGAAAAGACATGCCAGTCTAGGCCAGCGTCAACGATCTCCTTCCGGAGATCGGTTCTGATTGACTTAGTGCTCGCGTCTCTTTGCTGGAACCGCCCAATGTCTACTGTGGGATACACCTTGCCGCTGTTGCCGAGGTGCAAGGCAGCGTATTTTAGGATCGCTGCGTGGAAAAACCGCTGCGCGAAGCGCCGCAGTGTCGCCTCAACCTCGGCTCGGCTCCGAGTCGACAGATTGCCCAGATTGACGTCGTTGACGATGAATTCGCATATATCTCCATACAAGAGCAGGAGGTTTTCCAACTCATGCGTGGCCAAACAGAAGACGCCGTCGTTGCTAGACAAGGAGAAAATTGTACCGGTCGCTGCAATGAGGTCGTCTAGGCATCCGAACGAGGATGCAGACTCGCCATCTATTAGCCCGAAAACCTGGTAGTTGCCTTTCCCGCGCTCTTCACGGACTTGGACGCAAACAGCTTGGCAGCCGCCTCCAAAAGCGCGTGGGGCTTTAAAGTCCACCTTGTGCGCGTAAGCCATGCCAACCATGCGCGTGAAGACGTCGCTGTCTGCGGGGGCTTCGACATATACAATGGCACGCGAGGCGTAGGCGCTGTCGACAGCGTCGGAATTTCCGATTTCAGAAAGCCTCGGCATTACGCTCTGCGCACAGTTGTTTCCAGAAGCATTGCGTATCCTCCAGATCTGCTATCAGATGACCACGGACTTGAAGGGTCTTGGCTGGTCCCGTGGAAGCGCATCGATCCGCCGCTACCGCCCAACGCGGAATTCCTGCACGATCGACGACCGACTATTGCCTAACGGTCTAGTCCGTCTTCGATCAAATAACCGCCCTTCACCAATCCTTCCTCTTTTAATTGATGATCAAATACGCGGATCAGTTCACGGTTATGGGTAGTGAAGACTATCGAGAGCGCCGGGATTTTGCGGAGCAATGATTTCAGCCCTTCGAACATCCGAAACATCCAGTTGGAATGCAAATGCATCTCGACTTCATCGATCAGCACGATGGTGTTACTGGTCATGTTGCACGCGATTCGAACATACAGCTGGAGCAGAGCACGTTCGCCGTGGCTGAGATCAGTCAAGGGATGGTCACCCGCCGAGGTCGAGACGTACGTCAGCAATACCTGACGTTGCGGCACTCGAATTGTCTTTCTTGACTCCCCTTCAAACAACCGAGCGTTCACAAAATCGAGAAGTTCGTTCAGCCGACCATCATCAAGCCATTGCAACCAGACCAGCAGATTGTCGATGGTCGTCCCCCACTCAGGTCCGTCTGATGCAAAACAATGGGCGGGCTGGTAGACGAATCCGTCCGGTCGCTCCACTCGCCGAGTGTCCTCTGGACGGGCGAGGCGACGGTCAGCAGGGAAGAACAGGACCGTAGGCATGTCTTGATCGTTTCCAAACAACGTCTCCGGAGCCGCGCCCCTAGCCTCCAGGATCGTTCGGTGAAGTCTCCGGCCCAGATCGTCGGTGTCATCGAACAGTGAAACGCCACTGTGAGTACTCTCCAGTCCCAACTTGCCCCAGAAGGAAGCCTGAGCGGCCTCCAGATCGTCCGAGGACCACACCACGAGCGGCGTTTGGGTGCCCGTCCAGACAGAAAGCACCACGGTTTGTGTGCGACCATCGATTGTCCACGTGGCACGCACATCAAGTTGGGCACACCCAGGGCCGGGGCTTGCGAAGCGCCCCGCCACTGGGTCAGCCATCAGACCGAATAGGCCATGAACACATTCCAGCAGGGTCGTCTTTCCGTACCCATTCTTGGCCAGCAGCATGTACAGATTACTAGGCTGTGGGTCCGAGTGGTCCTCAGTTGGCTCTCCCGAGAAACTGAAGGTCTGTGGCCCGTTCTGGAACGGTCCCACACCTTCGACCGTAAGCTGCAACAGTTTCCAATCGGCGATTTGGACATCCATCATGTAGTTCCCACGGCAGAAAGTATGTCTGCCGCATCCACACGACAACCGTGGGCACGCGTTGTTTGCCGTCCGGCGAAGCGGACGAGCATATCGCCTCGCATCAACAGCGACTCCGCGCCAACTTCGTCCAGGATGATCCGAGACTCCGAGGATTTTTGGACAGCCAAGGCGATGCGGCTTGGGATATTCGAGCGCAGCAATCCCGGGAAAGTCGCTGCCTCCGGCCGCTGAGTGGCCAATACCAGATGAATACCAACGGAGCGTGCCTTCTGAGCTAGGCGGATGAGGGGCGCCTCTATTTCCCTTCGAGTCAGGAAGAGATCTCCAAGTTCATCCACTACAGTAATAATCCTCGGTAATTTTGCTCCGCGTGCATTGGCCTCGGAGATGTTGCGAGCGTCGTACTCGCCGAGAATTTCCTGCCGGTTGTTCATTTCCTCGACCAAACCTTCAAGTGCTACCAAAGCCGAATCGGCACTGACGATGACACCGCCCTCGCGCAACAGTTTGCACCCCACATAAGCCTGGAATTCCACGGCCTTCGGGTCGATCAGGACCAACTGGATCTGCCCGCTCCGCGCTTCGAGCAAAGACAACAGAATGCCATGCAGGCACATGCTCTTGCCGCTGCCCGTCGTCCCGCCAACGAATAGGTGCGGTGCCTCGGCCAAATCGATCAGAAAAGGTTCGCCCAGGACGTCAGTGCCCAAGCAAACCGGCAAGGTCATCACTTCCGAAGTAGGTTCGGCGAGTTTGTGGCGAACGTCCTTCCAGGTGACCATACGCCACTGTTTGGGTGGCCTCGGCACGAAGAGGAACACCTGCCGCTCACCGCGTGCGAGGGCGAGCGTCACGGATTCTTGGCCAAAACCCAAGGCGAAGCCAATCTTACCAATGCCCCTCCGCAGACGATCTAGGTCATCGAGCATCTCCAGGACGAACTGGAACCGTGTGAGACGCGGCCCTTCCACCGTTTCCACTAATTCGGCTCCAATCCCTAGTTGGCCCAACACCACAGAGATCCTCTGACCGAGTCCCTCTGTCCGGCTGTCGTTGTCTTCCGCACCGAATGAACCGTCCTCGAAGAACAACTCCTGAAGCAGATACCCGTGGAAATCGCTATCCTTCGGCCAAGTGTTGCGGAGTTCCCGCAGACCCCGACGAACGTGCCGCTGCAAGGCATCGTGGAAGCCCTCCTCATCTTCGAAATAGTCGCGACCTTCATGGATCGACAGTAGAGCGCGAAGGATGTCGGTGATGTCTTCCTCGGGGCCCTTGCCCTCTCCGGTCAGTTGGGCTGCGTGCAACTCTACCCCGCCTCGTTGCTGCGACTGCTTCTGGAATATCTGCGGATCAGGTAAGTCCGACATCTGCAGCGAACAAGCAAGCGCCAACCGTGCACCGACCCACTGTTCATGGTGCTTCAGCCCAAATCTGATAATGTCTTGGATCGTTTCGCGGTCATCTCTGCCCAAATGGATACGGTCGACCATCTAATCCCCCACCAATGACTCTTCAACAATCTCAGCGCTCTCGCCAGTATCTTGGTTTCTGAGCGTGAACTCCTTCCAAATGTACGGTCGTAGCATTTCCAGTTTCGTCTGATCGATCTCCGCATCGGTCGGCAACACGATCACTTGGTGCGACAATTTCGGGTAGTAGCCTCTCAGGAGATTGGTCTGATTGATGCGATCGATCCGAGCAAGTGGTGTATCGATCACGACCGGCATACCGTAACCTGCTGAATCTTTCATCGCCCAAAGTAGTGCAGTTGCCGCAAGCTGTTTCATGCCGCTGGAAAGGCTTGAGCGTCCGATGGGACGACCGGCGCCGTCCAAAAAGAACATGGTGTAGCTCTCGTCGAGTGTGATTTTGTCAATCAGCGGGTGGTCCGTCAGCAGCAACTGAAGGCGGTTGTTAATCAAGGATTCGATCCTACCGCGCATTTCACGTCGCAAGCCCTCGGTGACTTCGTTCAGGGTTCGAACCACCGCGTTGTAGAACCGCAGATGGCGATTCTTCTCGGCCTCTGCGTCTCGACTTTCCTGTAGACGTTTCTGTCTCTCCTTCAACTCCTTCTCTCTTCCGGCCAGTTCGTTGAGCTTACCATCGAGGACACCCTTGCGCTGATTGTACTCCGCGATTCTATCCTCGATCTTGGCGATCTCGGCGACCACCTTTTTATAGGTTTCGAGATTGGCCTGTGAGCCAACCTCTATCTCCATCAACGCCTCCTCGACCTGTTCAAGCTCGACCCTAAACCTCTGTGCCTCTGTCAATTTCGCGACTTGGATACCGCGGCGGTCTGGTCCCAACGTCGCCCACCGCAACAGGCTCGTTCGAAGCCTGTCGGCGCGGCCAAGCTCGATGGTTGAGAACAGACCGTTGTCACTGCTACCGGCCACTAATGCGTCTAGGCGATCACCGATAGCTTGGCTAAGCGCGGCAATCTGAGTTGGATCAAGATCGACCGGGGCTTCCTCGATCCACGCGGGAAGTTCCGTCCGAACACGACGGACCAGTGCAACCTCGGCGGCTCCAGCCGCACCCAATCTGGTTTCAACGGCTTCCAGTGCCTGATGCACCAAGCCGAGATTGGCTAGCATAGGTACATCGGGCGGCAGTTCCGTCGCGATTGCCGCCGAAGTCTCGTCGAGTTGACCGCGAAGCGCAAGCCGTCGCGTGTCCAGCGCCTCGCGTTGGGCCTCAGAAGCCCCGCTGCTCAGGTTCTCCCGTCGCGTTGTCAGCCGCCGAAGTTCGACCGTATCGTTGAGCAGACGGTCATCGATCTCCTCCAACTTATGGCGGGCCACTTCGGCTTCGCCGGTTGTCCTCGTCAACTCGACCTCCACCGCGTGGAGGGTTTCAAAGACCCCGTTCCGGGTCATCGCACGTTGGCGCTCAGTAATGTACTTTTTGAGTTCCGCAGTGGCTTCGGTGAGAAAGGTGATACGTAAGAGCCTATCGAAGTCGATCTGCTTTCGCTCAGCGTTTTCCGCCATGGACTTGATGTCTTCCCCATCGAAAAAGAAAAACCCAACAAAATCCTTGGGCAGGAAATCCTCAAGGCGCGCTTCGGCCGCTTCCTTGACCAAGCGATCCTTGCCATCGAACACAAGGAGCGACTCCATGAAAGTCGCGCCATCGTACTTCCACTCGCGCTCGGCGGTGACGATGAGTCCGTCAGCCTCCCACATCGCTTTGACACTAGCAACGACCGGACGACCTTCATTCTCCGCACGACGCCGCGCGGGTTGATTGATTAAACCGCTCCACCCTGCACCGTCACCGACCACATACTGACGCGGGGGCAAAGAACGAGGCGGAAAGCCAACAACCCGACTCGAAGGGTGCTCAACGCCGGTAAAGAGCAACTTCAGGGCGTTGAGAAAGCTCGTCTTTCCCATCCCGTTGCGACCCCAGATCAGGACGATATTCTGGTCTTCGGTGGTACCGGAAAGATCGACAGTCGCCTTCCGATCGTAGGCGAACACGTGCTCAAGCTCGACCGATAGGAACTTCATTCGTCAAGGTTTTCTGACTCGAAGGCCTCATTCACTAGAGCCGCGAGGGCGCGCCGCAGTGCAGGCCGAGCTCCCCACGCATGGAGGTTTCTGTGCGTCGGTTCAAGTTCCAGAATTCGCCGGACAAGCTCAGCCGGCACTGAGTGACTTTCGGCGATCTGGCAGATGAGTTGGCTGTGCTCTTCGAATCGCACCTCGCATTACTCCCCGTTAAGCCCGAACTTGGTTGACCGTGGCGTTGCAAGTCCGCCTAACATTTCCCGCGAGCCACTACAAGTGCGGCAATGATAGCCGCAACGCCGGATTCGCATTCGACAGCCCAGCGCGGCCCCGCGGAGATCGCCCGCGAACTCAGAGTGAGCAGCTCCGTGACCTTGCCCCGCTTGCCGGGGCTTCAGGGGGTCCGGGCAGATACTGCCTGGACAGAGATCGCGCGATCCGTACACAAGAACGCTTTCACCTATCACTCTGCTGGCGGCTACGGCCGGGGCGCTCCTGCGCCTACTCCATGTCGGCCGCGATGCTCTCCGCCACCCTGGCGGCAGACGCCTTGACCGACTCCCGTGCAAGATGCGCGTACCGGGCCGTGGTCTGCACCTGCCGGTGTCCGAGCAGCTTCCCGATCATCGTCAGGCTCTCTCCCAGCGCAAGCGCCCTCGAAGCAAAGCTGTGGCGCAGGTCGTGTATCCTCACGTCCTCCAGTCCCGCCCGCTTGCGCACCACCAACCACGGCTTGTTGAGATTGCTCAAACGCTTCCCCGCTCCCTGTGCCGTGATCACCCACGGGTTGCCCTCCTTCCGGGGAACCTCCGAGAGCACCTTCCTTGCCGCCGGCGACAGCGCCACCTGCCGCGCTCCGGTCTTGGCGTCCCTGAGCCTCAACTCTCCCGCTTCCAGATCCACGTCCTCCCACCGGAGCGTCAGTATCTCGTTCCGCCTGCATCCGGTCAGCATCAGGAGCCTGAGCGCCGCAACTCCGCTCCCCGATACCATGCCCTCGGCCTCCACCTCGCTCAGCACCCTGCCCAGCCTGCGGAACTCATCCTCGGACAGGAACCGCTCGCAACTCCGCTTCGCATACTTCTTCACGAACCGGCACGGGTTCCCTCCCGCGGGCGCCACTCCCCAGGCCTCCGCCATGTAGTAGAGCCGGGAGAGGGTCTCCACCGCGCGGTTCGCCATCGACGGCGTCTTGTGGAGCCGGTAGTGCAGGGACGCCACCTGCTCCCGTCCGATCGCTCCCAGGGACAGGGACCCGAACGCCGGCACAAGGACCTTCTCCACGGCGTACCGGTAAGCCGCGGCCGTGGTCGGCTTGCACCGCACGGCCACGTGCTCCCTCAGGTACCGCTCCCCCACCTCCGCCAGCGTGGGGCCCTTGACCGCCGCCGACGCGGCCGGGATCGGTTCCTCCCCGGCCTTGATGCTCGCTATCACCATCGCCGCCTTGTTCCGCGCCTGCTCCGCCGTCACCACCCCGTGCCGCCCTATGGTCACCCGCCTCGACTTCCCGCCGTGCCGCGTCTGCGCCAGGTAGACCTTGGCTCCCGATGGATAGACCCTCACCCCGAAACCCAGGAGCTCCCGGTCCCAGAACACCGCTTCCCGCTCTCCTGCCGAAAGCCCTTCCAC
Organism: Bryobacterales bacterium; assembly: GCA_028819235.1. GTDB lineage: Bacteria > Acidobacteriota > Terriglobia > Bryobacterales > UBA6623 > VXMF01. Next base: position 2,194 of record JAPPMC010000275.1, on the reverse strand, counting down.
CGTGCGCCGCGAGATCGTTACGCCGTCCAGCTTCGCCATGATCCGTTGCTCCTCTCTCACTGCACCGGCAGGATGTCCCCTCCGATGCTCTCCGCCACCCTGGCCGTGGACGCCCGCACCGAGTCCCTGGCAAGATGCGCGTACCGCGCCGTGGTCTGCACCTTGCGGTGGCCCAGGAGCTTTCCTATCATCGACAGGCTCTCCCCCAGGGCCAGCGCCCTGGAGGCGTACGAGTGACGCAGGTCGTGAAGCCTGACCCCGTCCAGGCCCGCGCGCTCGCGGATCCGCTCCCACGACTCGTTGATGTTGCGCTGGCCCGTGCCCTTCTTCCTCCCCGGAAACACCCACGGATTGCCCGGAGTGCGCGGGAGATCCCTCAGAACCCTCACCGCGGGGGGCGGCAGCGGAACCACCCGGCCGCCCGTCTTGCTGTCCGCAAGCCGCATCTCCCCGGCCTCGAAGTCCAGATCCTCCCACCGAAGCCCCAGGACCTCGTTCCGCCTGCATCCGGTCAATGCCAGCAACCGGATGGCCGCGGCCGCGTGCGCCGACGCCAGCCGCTCGGCCGGTGCCGCCTTCAGCACCTGCCCGAGACGGTGGAGTTCCTCCGGAGTCAGGAACCGCTCGTGGCGCTTCTCCACCCTGTACCGTTTCACGAACCGGCACGGGTTCCTGCCCGAAGGACGCCATCCCCACGCCTCCGCCAGGTTGAACATCTTCACCAGGATGTCCACCGCACGGTTGGCCACCGTGGGCATGTCCCGAAGACCGTACTGAAACTCCATGATGTCCTTGCGCTCCACTTCCGCGACCGGAAACTCTCCCAGCGCGGGCACGATGTGCTTGCCCAACATGAGGTCGTAGTGGTACGCGGTCAACGGCTTGCAGTGCATCGCCACGTATTCCCGCCGGTAGCGTTCCGCCAAGTCCCCCACCGTGGGGTCCGGCACGGGATCTTCCTGAACCGGAGACTCCCCCACCTTTACGCGGGCGATGATGCCTGCGGCTTCCTTGCGCGCCTGGTCGGGAGCGATCTCGCCGTGGCGGCCCACGGTGACCCGCTTCGAGCGGCCGAAGGCCCGCGTCTGCACCACGTACACCTTGGCTCCCGAGGGGTAGACCCGAATGCCGAAGCCGGGCAGGTCCCGGTCCCAGAACACCGTATCCTTGTCTTCCACCGACAGGCGGTCCACAATGCGCTTGGAGAGGGTGAGATGCTGGAGTTCCGCCATGACAAAGGGCCTCCCGAAAACCCGAAAAACAGACCGGCGTGCCGGCGTGCCGTAATTGTTCGTTCATCGAGTGATGGCACAGATGCTGGGGTTGCCATCATCTCGCACCACCACATGTAGTTATTGGGCCACTGGTAACGCGATTCGACATGCGCTAGTATGGGTGCATGGCGAGTCGCGGCGAAGATTTCGGTCCGGGACTGTCGCTGACCGAGGCGGACGGCGGGCTCTGGCCGTCTCCCGGGGCGGCGTCGGCGCTGGAGCCGCGCGACTGGCGGTTTCTGTACGAACAGGCGCAGGCCCTCGCGGAGGCGGAACGGGCTCGGGCGGACGCGGCGGAAGCGCGCTGCGAGGAGTTGCTCCAGGCAGAGCGGGCCGCCCGTTCCCGGGCGGGTTCGCTGAAGTGGAGCCTTGACAAGAGCCGGGACAAGCTCAAGGCGGCGGTCGAGGAGGTCAGGGAGGTCCGCCGCGCGGCGAAGGACGCGTTGTTCTTCCAGTCGGAAGCAGCGCGGCTGGAGAAGCTGCTCTCCGACGCCGGTGTCGATTCGCGCAAGCGCAGCACGATCATGTCGCTGCGCATGGAAGTCTTCCGGTTGCGCGAAGCCTTGCAGGCGGTGGAGGCGCGCAAGGATACGGCCGCCCCTGCGTCCGCGGTGAAGATCACGCCGCCCAGGGCCGCGCCGGCGCCGAACCCCGCCAGGGACGCGGCCGGAGCGCTGCGCCAGACCGTCGCTTCCATGACCCGGGAGGTCCGCCAACAGACGCGGGAGAACGCCCGGCTGCGCAAGGCTCTGGAACGCTCGCAGGGGCAGAAGGACGAACTCGTTGCGTTGCGCAGGAAGGTCGAGGCGCTTCGTCGCAGGTTGAAACGATCGGCACAGGCTTCGCCGCCTCGGGCGAGCGCCCAGTTGCGCAAGGCGCTGGAACGGGCGCGGAAACAGAAGGACACGATCAGGGCGTTG
>JAPPMC010000152.1 GCA_028819235.1 Bryobacterales bacterium | reverse complement strand
TCTCAACCGTCGCTCAGACATCGCCCGATCCATTTAACATTGAAAGCCCCTGGCCTATCCCGGCAGCGCTGCGCTGCCGCGGGTGCGACCATGGGGCAATCTGGGGACACCATGGGCCCGCGTCTGGCAAGCATCCGAATCTACCCGATCAAGTCCCTTGACCCTCTTGAGCTGGACTCCGTCGGCTTGGCTGCGGGCAAGAGCCTTGCAGGGGACCGGGAGTATGCGCTCTTCGATCCCTCGGGCCCGGTCCTGAACACCAAGCGGCTGGGCTTGGCACTCCTGAAGATCCGCGCCGAGTACTCCGAGGGCGGGCGCGAAGTCCGCCTTGCCTCCGACGGCCTCCACCACAACTTCCGCCTTCCGGATGACCTCCGGGGCATGGCGCGGTGGCTCGCGGGCCGACTCGCCCGGCCCGTCTCGGTTCGGCGCGATCTGTCGGGCGGCTACCCGGACGACACCTTGGCGGACGGGCCGACTATTGTCGGCACTGCATCTCTGGCCGCCGTCGCGAGCCAGTTCGATCTGTCGCTCGAGGAGGTGCGGCGGCGCTTCCGCGCCAATCTCGAGGTCGAGGGCCTTGAGCCGTTTGGCGAGGACCTCCTGTACGGCCATCCGGATTCCCCGCGCCGGTTCCGGCTGGGCACTGTCGATCTTCTGGGAACCAATCCTTGCCGCCGCTGCTCGGTTCCGACCCGCGACTCGCACGGGCGCTCCGGCCGCGGCTCCTTGCAGCCGGGCAGCTTCGCCGAGTTCCGGGCCGGTGCTGCCCATCCGCGCTCTCTGTTTGCTCGCTATCCCGGCAGCTTTCGCTTCGCGGTGAACACGCGCTTTGCCCCGGACCAGCAAGGCAGACGATTGAGCGTGGGGGACAGGTTGGTGGTTCCGCCCTAGCGCGAGCTCGCGTTGCCCGTTCCTCTCGCGATACACTTGGCGTTTCCAGCGCGATGCGGATCCTCTTCGTGGGCGATATCGTAGGACGCCCTGGGCGCCGGATGCTGAGCGCGCGGCTCGGTGCGATCCGCCACCGCGAGCGCATAGACGTCGCGATCGCGAACTGCGAGAACGCCGCCGGCGGCTTCGGAGTCACACCTAAGATTGCCGACCAGCTGCTCGATGGCGGAGTCGACGTGCTGACTTCTGGGAATCACGTCTGGGACAAAAAGGAGATCCTCCCCTATATCGACGTGCAGCCGCGCCTTCTGCGACCGGACAACTATCCGGACGCTCCGGGTTCCGGGGTCTTCGTAGGCCACAGCGACGGCGGCGTCCCGTTCGCCGTGCTCAATCTCCAGGGGCGGGTGTACCTTCCATCATTGGACTGCCCATTCCGACGGGCCGACCGGATTCTGGAGGCCATCGACCCGGCCGTGCGCGTTCGCGTCGTCGACTTTCACGCCGAGGTGACCAGCGAGAAGAACGCCTTCGGAGCCTACTTGGACGGCCGCGCAAGCGCGGTGGTCGGGACCCACACGCACGTGCAGACCGCGGATGAGCGCGTCCATCCCCAGGGCACCGCGTTCATCACGGATGTGGGGATGACCGGACCTTCCGTTTCGATCATCGGAATGCGGCAGGACGCGTCACTGAGGCGCTTCCTGACCGGACTGCCAGGACGCTTCAAGCCGGCGTCTGGCCCAGTTCAGCTGTGCGGCGTCGTCATAGACGTGGATGAGCGCACCGGCAGGGCCAGCGCCATCCGGCGCATTGCCGAGAACTCCGCCTAATCACCCGCCTATAATGGGCCTCTCTCAGGGCCTGTAACGTGAATCCGCATAAGACGTTGCTGCGCAAGGTCGGAAAGGCGATCGGCGACTTCGGCATGATCCGGGCCGGTGACCGCATTGCGGTCGGCGTGTCGGGGGGCAAGGACTCGCTGGCGCTCGCGTGTGCCCTGAAGGCCCTCTCGCGGCGATCGCCAGTGGAGTTTTCCCTCCACGCCTTCACGGTCGAACAGGGCAAGTTCGTCAGCCCGGTGGACCACTTGGGGGATGTGCTCGGCAGACTGGGCATTCCTTGGACGTACTACGTCGATGACGCCTCGCTGCGGCTGCTGGACGACCAGCCGGACCACGGCTGCGACATCTGCAGCCGCTTCCGGCGCCGGGCTGTATACGAGGTTGCGTCGCGGCTAGGCTGCAATGTCGTCGCGCTCGGCCACACCGCCGACGACCTCTGCGAGGCGCTCTTGCGGAACTCCCTGTTCACGGGCCGGCTGAGCGCCCTTCCCGCCGTGACGCAGTCGCGGTCTGGAGACTTTCGGCTGATCCGTCCGCTTGTCTACGTCACCGAGAAGCTGACTGCGAGGTATACCGACGACGCGGGACTGCCGATCACGCCGTGTGTCTGCTCCCACCGTACGGGGACTGTGCGGGAGAGGCTGCGCACCTTCTTGGCGGATCTGCGATCAGACAATCCCCACGTACTTGAGAACCTGCTCGCGGCCATGGGCCGCATCGACACCCAGCGCCTGCTTGACCGCCGATTCCTGGAGCCGACCAACCCGCAGCCGTCACCTTCGGAGTCAGTGCCCATGCTCTATCCTATTGACAGCATTGCTTCAATGCCCGATCGAGATCCCGGGCCGGTTGGATTGCCTCCGACGAGTAGCGCTGGCTAACCCGCCGGGCAGGGCTGCGATGGGGCACCTCTTTTCTCGGCAGTCACACCCTGAGGGGCGGGTTGCTGGCTGCACCTAGGTTTCAGGCCAGCCTTCGATGCACCACCGAAGCACCAACCCTGCGGCGGAGCCCACCCGCGCCGAGGCCCTACGGGCCGCAGTGTCGGTTGTCGTGCTGCTGTTCCTGTTCTTGGTCGGAATCCGCGGCTTGGGGGATGGCTTCAAGCTGTTGGGTGGGGACCTCCTAGACCAGTTCTTCAGCGCGACGGCGAATCCTTTCATAGCGCTCATGGTGGGGATTCTCACGACGACGCTGGTCCAGAGTTCCTCTGTGACCACTTCGATGGTCGTCGGCCTGGTCGCCGCTCCGGAGAACCCCCTCCCGCTGGCCAATGCCGTTCCAATGATCATGGGGGCCAACATCGGGACGACTGTGACGAACACGATCGTTTCGATCGCCCACATGGGCCGGCCTGACGAGTTCCGGCGCGCTTTCGGGGTTGCGACCTGCCACGACTTCTTCAATTTTCTTTCTGTGCTGGTGCTTCTGCCCGCGGAGATCGCAACCGGATTCCTGTCCAAGACGGCGTCGACCTTGGCGGACCGGCTGCCCGCATTCGGGGGCGGCCCCGACATTGACAGCCCAGTCGCCATGGCTCTCAAAGCGGTGTTGGGGCCAGTGCGGGCAGTGTCGGAGTGGATGTTTGAGTCGCCTGTGGCGCAGGGCGCAGTGCTGGTGCTGGTAGGCGGGGCGCTGATCTTCGGCTCTCTGATGCTGATCGTCCGGGCCCTGCATTCCACGCTGCTCGCCAAGGCCGAGCGGATGGTCAGGGCCGCCTTGGGCGGTTCTGGCGTGGCGGCGATCCTGATCGGCTGTGTGGTCACCGCAATGGTCCAGTCGAGCTCGATCACAACGTCCCTGCTCGTTCCCTTGGCGGGTGTGGGCCTGATCACCCTGCGCCAAGCGTTTCCCGTGACGATCGGGGCAAACTTGGGCACGACCATTACGGCGCTGTTGGCGACACTCGCGGTTTCCGGGCCCAATTCGCAGGCTGGAGTGGAGATTGCCCTGACGCACTTGGGGTTCAACGTCGCCGGCACGCTGCTGGTCTATCCTTGGCGCCCCGTGCGCGGCAGTGTATTGGCCGCTGTGCGGCGCTTTTCTGCCCTTGCGACAGAGAAGAGGCTCCTGGCGATCGCGTACCTGGTGGTGCTCTTCTACGGATTGCCCGCAATCTTGGCCCTGTTCTTCTAGGCCGAGACCCGCCTCAACCCGCGCCAGCGCGCCGCCCGGTGGCCGCCGACTGTGGAGCCTGCCGGCGACCCGTGGGTCCGGCAGTGCTCGACGGTTCGCGATGTGGCTGCCGAAGGCAATGTCCGTAGGGACCGGGAGTTCCGCTGCCCGCCCGCACCCACCCTCCTGCCGCCGTGCCTGCGACCGGCAAGCGGCAGGCTAGGGCGCAGGTCGGGCGGCGGGCGGGACAGCGCAGAGCGGCGCGCGATGCTGCAGATTCCCGCAGAGCGCCCGCCCGGCAGTCCGGCTTGCGGCAGCGGCCTGCATCCCCGAACGCCGGGCAAAACGAACCCCCTCGTGAGGTCGCGGCCACAGGCGTGCCCCAGCCAGCCCTGCAGTGGCCGGACCCGCCTACCACTCGCCGTCCCGCACCGCGGGCCCGTGCGGGCTTAGAGTCTTGACGACCTGTGGCTGCAGCGGCTCGTTGCCGGCCAGCGGCGCCAGCCTCTTCTTGCTTCGCACTGCGGCAACGCTGTCGAGGCCCTCCAGCTTCCCAGCCTGATCCAACACCTCCCGGTCGCGGTCGTAGTACCGAAACCAAGGAAGTCCCGCCGCAGCATATTGCTGGGCGGTTGGCGGTTCCGTCGGGGGCTTGTGGCCCGTCACCCGATGGTACTGGGCGCTGTTCAGGATATGGACGAAGCACCTGGCCCCGACGCTCTGGTCCCAGACGTCGATTCCGAACTCGTCTTCGTAGATCTCTTGCTCCATCAGGCCGCCCGGGGCAAGGCCCATCTCCTCGAGCCTTTCTGCCGGGGCCGCAACGCAACAAACTGTGTCCATGCTGTACAAGACTGCGCCGAAGCGCTTCTCGTATTCCTCCTTGCGCATGGGGTACGCCACGACTTGCAGGCCCCCATGCTCGGCTGTGCCTGTCAGCTGCTCTTCTGCGGTGTAGCCTTCCCCGAGCGCCATAGCCACGAATTGGCGGATCAAGCCCTTGCCCGCATAGAAACCGTCCAGCCAAGGCTGGCCCGGAACGACAAGGTAGTCTTGCTTCGGGGCCGCGGACAGCCTGTCCTGCCAGGGCTCGCCCGTGATCGCGTTGATCTTTCCCGCCCCGATCTTCACGGCCATCGGATAGTCGCCTCCGTCGAAACTGAGCCACATCGCCTCGGCCTGGTACATCGGCAGGAATACGCCACCGTGACCGAGCCAAGGCTTGGGCACTCGGGCGGCGAAGTCGTCGACATGTTGCAGCGGGAAACTGTCAAGGCCTGGCGGCAGGTCATACCTGTCACCGTCGTCCGGAATGCGCAGCGTTCGGATGAATTCAATTCGGCATGAGGCGTCTCGATGCACCTCGGGGAAGCGAAATCGCAATTCATCGCTTCGAAGTTCGATCATGATTCTTCTCCTCTCTTGCTCTCTTGGCAGTGCTCTGTCTTCGTCAGTTGCGTCCTCGCTACCAGTCACCCTCCCGGACGACGCGCACGATGCGCAGCACCGCATGGTCAGGCGCCGCGCGGAGCTCGCGCAGCAGTGACGAGAACAGCTTCGGTCGGCGGACGATGATCTCGTGCAGGTCGCTCGAGACCTTGCCGGCCATCGCCAGCAGAACGTCCGGATCCTCCCCGAGTTCGTGGGCGATCCGGCGAATGGTGGCTTCGGAAGGTGGCGGCACGCGTCCTCGCTCGACCTTGCTGAGGTAGGCCGGCTCCACCCCGACGCGAACCGCGACCTTGCGCAGCGAGTAGGCCCGGTCAGAGGCCTTGAGCGCCTCTCGCACGGATCGCACGTGCTGGCCGAATGTCATGTGTCGTACATAGTACACACTTTTGGTGGAGATGGCAATCGGGGCCTCGGATCCTTGGCAAGATCGTGCCGTCCGCCAGGGAGCCCGCCGTGTCCCCACGGCGCGCCGGGATCTGGCCCGTCGCGGGATGGGCCGTGCTTGGCAGGGTGGTCGGAAGATGCGGCATTGCCGGGCTCCCCCTTGTGTCCCGAGCCCTGAAGCGGTTCTACGGCCGAGGCATGCCGAGCATGCGCTCGCGATCTGACCGGAAGGCTCACCACCGCCCGGCTCCCGAATGACGTGCCCCTTGAGACTGCCGGCCTGCGCCCAGCGGCACAATTCGCAGACGCAGCCCCGTCCGGAGGCGGCGGCGGGGCGAGCAGCCGGCGGGCGATCGTCTTGGGGTTCTCGTTGCAGGCCGGGAGAGATTGCCCAAACCCACCAATCATGAGTCGTCGCGCTGCCGCCCGTAGTCTCCTCTCTGCCGGGCTGGTGGTCGCCGCTTGCGCCACGCGCGCAGCCTCGCCCACGGAGACCGTCCGCGACTCTGCCAGGTCGACCACGTACGGACGCCCTTCCCTGAAGGAATGTGGACCTCTTTCCAGGGGCTGGCCCGACCTCGGACGACTCGTTGACTTCCTCTCCCGCGACCCCTTGGCTGCGCGCCAGGTCCACGAAGCTGATGTCGGGCACTCTCGCACAGACACAAGCTCGACATCTACAAGCGCTTCGCGCCGCCCGTCAAGCACTTCCTTCTGAAGCCCGCCCGTCCCCCCTAGCGTTCGAACCTGCCGGGCCCAGCCAATCAACGCTCCCTGGTCCTACTGGCCATCCGCTTCCGCTGGCAGACAAACGTTGCGCACACCGACGGCGCTAGAACGTTAGGCGGAGGCTGAACTGGAATTGCCGCGGGTCGAACGCCGACACGAACGAGAACGGTTCCGTCACCGGGCCCCGGCGGCCGACGAGATTCTCGGGCAAGTCCTCGATCGAGACATTCCCGACCACGCCATTCACGCCCATGAAGTTCGTGCGGTTCAAGACGTTGAAGCCCTCCGCGACGGCTTGCAGGATCACCCGCTCCCCGAACGTGAAGGATCGTGCCAGGCGCATGTCGAACCCAAAGTAGCTCGGTCCCGTCCCCACATTTCGCCCCAATCCCCAGGGACGATGCGTGTCGTTGTGGCGGTCACCGATCGTGTCGACGCCCGCGTTGAGGTTGAATGGCGCTCCAGACCGAGCGATCACGATCCCGGACAGCGTGAAGTCAGCCAGAAGGTTGTGGAGAGGCCCCTTCCCTGTGGCAGCCTTCCAAGGAGACTGTGCAACCGCGTGGGCGACGAACCGGTGTCCGCGGTGAAAGTCAGAAAGGGCGAGTTCGTTCCGCGCGTCCCACTGCAAATGCGGCTCGAATGCTGAGTTGTAGTCAGTGTTCTCGTCTATCGTCTTGCTCCATGTGTGATGCGCAGACAGCGTGAACCCGCGCGAGAATCTCTTTCGGACCTGCACGATCATGGCGTGATAGTATGACCTGCCCCAGCTGCCGTAGACGTTGTCCTGAAGGATGAGGGGGTTTCGAAACCCCACGATCGGCCTGCCCGCATCGTTAGTCCCGGCTTGGAAGACGTTCACGTCAAGCGGCCGTATGATGTGCAGGCCGCGATTGTGGTTGTAGGCAACGGACAGCCTGTAGCCGCCGATTTGCCGCTCGATCTCGAAGCTTCCCTGCTGCGAGTACGGGTTCACCGTGTCCTGCGCAAGACGGAACCCCACGCGGAGCGGGTAACCAGGCCCCGCATCGATGCCGTGCGCTACCAGATCCTCCCGACGAATCGCTCTCTGACCGAGAACCCCTCTCGCCCGCAAGCCTTGGTAGATCTCTGCTGACGTCACCGGCTCTCCCGTAAGCGGACTCTGGATTCCCGGTAGACCCGTCAGGGGAACGAACACTTGGAATATCTGCTGCTTCTCGCCAAGCAAGTCGTTGATGTACGAGATCTGCCCCTCGATTCGGGCATAGAAGAACCCGAATCCGCCACGCACGACAGTCTTCGCGTTGGGATTCCATGCGAATCCCGCTCGAGGTGCCAGATTGTTGTTGTCGCGCGGAAACCGAGTCTTGAACTCGAGTTCGTGACGTAGGCCGAGAGTTAGCAGGAACTTGGGCGTGATTCGTATCGCATCCTCGACGTAGAAGTTCGTGCGGTTCGTCCAACCCAACCAGTACGGATCACCGAAGCCCTGCTGGTATATGGACGGCAGCCCGAGGGCGAAGGCCTGTAGAGCCGAAATGGGAGCGTCCACAGCCCCGGCAAGCCGGCTCCTGCCACTAGCCGCCAGAGCGCCCTTGACCAGCAGGGAAGTGCCCGGTCCGACTGCGCTGTCGATGACGCTGGCCAAAGGCACGGCCTCCCCGAAGATGAACCGGCCGCTGAAAAATGTCTCTGATCGAATCCAGTTCCGGACCGGGTTGATGTCCGCACCGAACTTCAAAGTCTGGAGCCCTGTGACGCGAATGAAGTTCTGGCGCGCCTGGTAGACACGCTCGACGCCTCGGATCGGAAGGAAGAAGTCCCTTCCGAAGTTGCCGAATCCTGCGATTTCGATCGACGGCCCGTTGCGTTCGTACGGTGTTGAACCTGAATCGTGATAGGCGAATCCCAACCTTGTCTCGCTCACCCACTTGGGGCTTACCACGAACGTGTCGCCGAACGCGAGGGAGGATTCGCTGAGGTATTGATTGGAGCCCCGGTTGTGCGCATTCAACTGGCCAATCGACGTATTGTCGCTGCCTTGTCCTGTCCAATTCCCGCGGAGGAACAAGTTGTGGCCGTCACGCAGGGTATGGTCCCAGCGAGTCACTACCTGCTGCCGGTCCTCCCCGAAGGGAAAGACTCCGCTGTTCTTCTCAAAGAGAGACACGACATCGGGATAGTTCGCGGGGATTAGCCCCGCAGCGATGCGGCTGACAAGCGGTCGCAGCGCGGACGGTGCGGTTGCGCTCAGCACGTCCGCCAAGTCTTGTTGAGACCGAGTCAAGGACGTAAGGAACGACCGGTCAGAAAGCAGGGGGATGATCAGCGACTCGTGGCGGTCCAAGCGCTCGTAGGTCACAGAGAAGAATGTCTTGTTGCGCTTCAAGGGGCCGCCGATAGATGCCCCGCTCTGAGCCCGCGTGTAGGCCCCCTTGCCGGGGTCGAAGTAGTTGCGGGCTTGGAACCGGCGATTGCGTACCAATCCAAACAGGGATCCGTGCAACTCGTTGGTACCGCTCTTCGTGACGATGTTGATCGCGCCGCCGGGAGCACCCCCCTGCTCGGTTGAGTAGGAACTCCTATTGACCTGAAACTCGTAGACGGCCTCTTGGCTGATCCCGGATCGAACGCCTCCCACGATTGAGACGTTGTCCAAGCCGTCAATCATATATGTGTTGCCGCGCCCGTTCGTGCCCCCGATGCCGAGTCCGGACGTACCAGTCGTGGGGATCCGACGGTCTGTCGCGTTGGCGACGTAGTTTGTGTCGACTACTCCCGGGGTCAGCAATCCAAGGGAGAGGTAATCACGGCGATTGATGGGAAGATTCTGAATGCGAACCGAGTCGATGTGATCCGACTGCTGTACTCTATGGGGCTCGATTTCTGCTCTTGCGGATTCGCCGGACACGACAATGGTCTCTTCGGTTGTGGCTAGGACAAGCCGGGGAGACACCGAAACTGTCTCCCCGACGCGGACCTCAAGTCGGTCGACCGTAAGCGGAGCGAAATCGGATGATTCAAATCTCAGCGAGTACATCCCGGGATCGACGTAGCTGAACACGTATTCACCTGTTTCAGATGTCTCGAATTCTCTTTGGATGCCTCGATCCTCATCGACCGAAATCACTGTAACCCGGGGAACAACTGCCCCGGTCTCGTCGAGCACGACTCCGCTGATGCTCCCAGTATCCGTCTGGCCGTAGAGTACCGTGGAGAACGCATTGCTCGCTACAAATAGCACTGCGACTCGTAGCGCGACAGACCAGCGGGTTGGGAAATAGCGAGACACGGACACCCCCTTTGGCAGATGGTCACAGCCTACCATTTGGTACCGAAGATGATACCCCTCGTGACGCTCCGCGCGGAGCGTGGGTCAGACCGGAGACTCCGAAGACAACGGCTGGCAAGTCCACGCAGCCAATACGCCAGATGGCGATCGTCGTGTCTCTAGCGCTCGATCAGCCATCCGCATCTTCAAGGCAGCCTTCAGGCTGAACCGAGGTTGCGGGCCGACCTTCGATGCACCACCGAGTTACTAACCCTGTGGGGGCCCGCCTGCGCCGAGAACCTACGGGCCGCCGTCGCCGTGCTCCCGATGTTGTTGAGTTCTTGGTCGGACTCCGCGGCCCGGGGGGATGGATTCAATCTGTTGCGTGGGGACCGCCTAGACCAGCTGCTCATCGCGACCCTGATCGGCTGCGTGGGGACCGCCATGGTCCGGTCGGGCTCGCTCAGGACGTCTCCGCTCGTTCCCTTGGCGTGCGGGCGCCTGATCAACCTGCGCCAGGCATTTCCCGTCACGATCGGGGCCAATCTGGGCTCGACCATCACGGAGCTGTTGTTGACCCTTGCGGTTTCCGGACCTAAGTCGCAGGCTGGGATGCAGACTGCCCTGACGCACTCGCGCTTCAACGTCGCCGGCACGTGGGTCCATCCTTGGGACCCTGCGGGCAACGGTGGGTTATCCGTCGCGCGGCGCTTCGCTGGCCTTGCGACGGGGAAGAGGCTGCTGCCATTGCGTACCTGGTGGTGCTCGTCTACGGTTTGCCGGCAGTCCCGGCGGTGTCTTCCTCGCCACATCGGCACGGCCTTCCGACCGGCAGCGGGGCCGGAGCCACTCCGAGGCGGCGACATGCGACGGTCAGCCCTCTCGTGGAGCTTAGGGGCGTAAGATGTTTGCGGGAACGGTCTGCGAGTTGCGCCCAACGACAAATCGCCGCGCGATCGCCTCTGGGCTCTTCGCCACGGGACTCATCCTCGCTGCGTGTGCCGCGCGCGAGGCGTCGCTGCGGGTGACGATTCTCGACGCTGCCACTGGATTGCCTACCCCGGTCCGCGTGCGCCTCACGGACGTTGACGGCAATCCTCCAAGGACGATCGCCGCCTCCGATGAGACCGCATCCGCGTTCGCGCCGCCCTCCCAGGCGATCGCTGTCATGTGGGGTCGCTCCGACCGTGCCGAGGGATACGCTCTGCAGCCGGACGGCTCATTCTATGTGGACGGTTCGTTCGAAGTGGCGCTGCCACCCGGAAGCTATCAGCTCCAGCTCTCGAAGGGCTACGAGTACCTTCCGGAGACCCATGACGTTGAGATTGCGCGGGGCCGACAAGCGCGTCACACCTTCGAACTCCGGCGCTGGATCGACATGCCCGGGCGCGGATGGTACTCTTCCGACGACCACATCCACATCCGCCGCTCACCTCGCGACAATCCGGCGATCCTGAGATGGGTCGCTGCCGAGGACATTCACGTCGGCCACATCCTCCAGATGGGGGACTTCTGGCACTATGTCTTCTCCCAGTACGCATGGGGAGAGACAGGCCGTTACCAAGAGGGCTCGACGATCCTCTCCTCGGGCCAAGAGGAGCCCAGGACTCCGGAGTTCGGGCACACTATCTCGCTGGGCGCGACCGACTTCGTGCGCTTCAGGGAGGACTACTACGCCTACGGCAGGGTCTTCGATCGCGTGCGCCAGCTGGGCGGGATCAGCGGCTTCGCACACCAGGGCATGTCCTTCCACGGGTACCGCGGCATGACAGTCAGCATGCTGGCGGGCAAGCTCGACTTCTTGGAGCTTGCACAGTTCTGCGTGCCGGACGGGCCAATCCACACCGAGCACTACTACCGCTTCCTCGACCTCGGCTTCCGGCTGACGGCGCTCGCCGGTTCGGACTTCCCATGGTGCGGACGGGGAGAGCGCGGGGATCCGAAGCGCTTCGGCCAGATCGGGGACGCTCGGTTCTACACGTTTCTTGGGGAAGACCTCACTTTCGAAGGGTGGCTCGCCGCCGTCAAGGCCGGCCGGACCTTTGCCACCACCGGGCCGATCCTCGACTTGAGGGTTAACGAAAGCCTCCCCGGCGGTGAGGTGGACGTCGAGCGGGGCGCGTCCGTTCGTGTCACGGCAAGCGCTTTCGGGGATGGCGCGCGCATCGCGCTGGAAGAGCTTGAGGTCGTGGTCCACGGAGATACGGTCCGTCGAGTCGCCGCACACGAGGGGGCTCGGGAAGAGATCACGGTGGACTTCGAGCTGGCGGTCGATCACGGCGTGTGGATCGCCGCCCGAGCTTCGGCCGGCGCTGGGTACGTCGCCCACACCACGCCCATCTACGTAACCGTCGATGGAGGAGGCTTCCACAACCCGAAGACCCTTCAGGCCAATCTCGATCGCTGCGAGCAGGACTTGGCAGAGCTCGAGCGGGAGCTTGCCAATCCCGGGACCCAGTTGGACAGCGAGGCCTGGCGGCACGCCGACAGCCTGAGGATTCAGATCGAGGAGGCCCGCCAAGGATTGCGGCAGCTTGCGGGGCGGCTGCGGGAATAGTAGGCAGGCGGGCGATCATGCGGGTGCACCGTCGCGGCCTGCTGGAAGCGCTGCTGCTCGCCGGTTGGTGCCCCACTCGCGCCCAAGACGTCAACCGCCACATTCGGAGCCTCGCCGGCAACGCCCCGCTGCAGATGACCTTCAAGGGCTCGACGGCGGGCGAGTGCCGGGCCTGGCAGCGGCGATTCAGGGCGCAACTGGACCAGCTTTTGGGCGACTATCGGCCACCGATGCGCTGGGAGGTCAGTGAAGGTGACAGCAGGGAATTCTCCGACCACACCCGCACTTCGCTGAGGCTGGCCGCAGAGGGTCTGGCGGACCTCCCGCTCTACCTTCTTGCCCCACGAGGGGATTGGCTCGGCAAGAGGCCCGCGCTAGTCGCCCTCCACGGCCACGGCCCGTTCGGTCATGACGCGGTTGCAGGGATCGACGGCACTCCAGAGCGGGCACAAAACATTAGGGACGCCAACTACGACTTCGGTCGCCAGCTGGCACGAAAGGGATACGTCGTGGTGGTGCCATGCATGACTCCGTTCGGGGTGCGGCTTGACGCGCGAGAGGAGTATGGGGGCAGCGATCCCTGCGCGGTCACATTCGTGCGCATGCAGCTGCTTGGGCGGAACCTGATGAGTGAGAACCTCCGAGATGTGCTCTGGTCTCTGGAATTCCTCGCGCAGCAGCCCGGAGTCGACGGGAGCCGGATTGGATGCGTGGGCCTTTCGTATGGCGGCCGGATGACGATGCTGGCGGCGGCCGTCGAGCCGCGCATACGGGTCGCTGCCATCTCGGGAGCCCTGAACGTGATGCAAGAGCGAATCGATGGTCGCTACAGCTGCGGCGCACAGGTGATTCCGGGTTTGCTGCAATTCGGTGATGTGCCGGAGATCGCCGGGCTGATCGCTCCGCGGCCTGCGGTGTGGGAAGTCGGCGACCGGGATCGGCTCATGGTCAAGAAGTGGATTCCTGAGGCATGGGAGCGAATCGAGAGACCCTATAGGGCCCTTCGGGCGGAGGACCGCCTTGTAATGGACTCATTTGACGGGGGTCACCGCTGGAACGGCGCACTGGCCGAGCCCGTGCTGGCTAGCGTGTTGCGCCCCTAACCACCACTTGAGGCGAGGCGCCGATCACCTGTACACGCTTCGGCGGGAAGGAGGGTCTGTTCTGCACAGTTCGGGCCAATGGCTCGGACCTGCCCCGCTTGCGAAGCGGACGCAGTCCGCGAGAGCCGTCCGGCTAGCCAGCCGCATACCGAAGACAATCCAGTGGCTACCCGATCAGTTGAGTCCTCAGCGTCGCTCCGCTGCTG
This sequence comes from Bryobacterales bacterium, assembly GCA_028819235.1. Lineage (GTDB taxonomy): Bacteria > Acidobacteriota > Terriglobia > Bryobacterales > UBA6623 > VXMF01. Next base: position 2,094 of record JAPPMC010000152.1, on the reverse strand, counting down.
GCTGTGCGACGGGTCAGACGCTCCTCGTTCGCCGCTCCGCCAGGCTGAACTTCTGGTGCCACTCGGAGACAGCCCCTCCGCCGTAGCGAGCAGTCTCCACGTCGACCACGTACGGACGCCCTTCCCTGACCGCCTCTACACCTCTCTTCAGAGCTGGCCGCAGTTCGGATGACTCGTTGACTTTCTCCCCGGCGACTCCTTGGCTGCGCGCGAGCTCGGCGAAGCTGATGTCGGGATCGCCTAGGTACATTCCGGTGTACTGGTCGCTCTCGGCCATCTTGCCGCCGTAGCGATGGTAGGCGCGGCGCACTGTCTGGTAGTTGCGGTTGTTCGACACCACGGTCAACACGGGAATTTCGTAGCGGGCCTGCGTCCAGAATCCGGCGGCGCTGTACATCACCGAGCCGTCGCCGATCGAGCAGATGACCTGCCGGTCCGGTTCTGCAAGTTTGGCTCCGGCTGCGGCCCCGATGCCCCATCCGAGACCGTTCCCGGTGTTGGCAACACGCATCATCTCGCCTTCCCGGTGCCCAAACGGGAATGCGCCGAACTTTGCCGTCAGATTCTCCGGGACGATGATCGCGTCGGCGTCGGCCGCAGCCGCGATGGCCGCGCCGAGTTCGTCCGGGTGCACGGGAGCCTGCCCGAAGTTTGCCCGGGCCGCGGTGTCCGCCATGTCTCTGGCCTTGGTCGTGTAGGCTGCCAGTTCTTGGGCGCGAGGCTTGGCGATCTTGCGGCGACGGGCTTCGGTGGTCAGCGATTCGACTGCTTCGCTAAGGTCGCGGAGACCCTCCCGTGGAGTGCCCGCCAAGGCCAGGTCGGTCGGGTAGTTGCGGCTGATGACGTCCCCATTGGCGGTCAGGCGGATGAACTTCGCAGCCAACGGTGCCTCGGGACCGCCTGGCACAACTCTGCCGCCGAAGTCCGGCGCGCCCACGCTTAGGATGAGGTCGCACCCGGCGAGCATCTTGTGGTTCTGGTTGAAGCGGCCCAAGTTCTGCGGATGGTGGGCCGGGAAGTTGTCATAGCCCTGCCCTTGGTTTGTGACCGGGAGGCCGAGCGCTTCGGCCAGCCTCAGTAGTTCCCCACAGCCCCGTGACTTCCATACCTCGTCACCAGCCACGATCACAGGCCGGCGGGCTTCGACCAGCGCCTTGGAAGCCCGCTCCACGGCGTCCTTGGCGGGACGCATGCGAAACTCGGGCATGAACCGCTCTCCGGGCAAGACCCGCGCCTCCACGTCGCGAGCCTCCAGGGTGTGATGTGCCATCGCCAGATAGGTGGGCCCTCCGGGCGGGGCGGTCGCCACCTTGAAGGCCCTGCGAAGCATCAGCGCAAGGCTGCGCGGATCGCGGGATTCCCACGAGATCTTGGTGAACTGGCGATTGATCTCCTTCTGGTCGAAGCCAGGGCGTGGCGCCAGTCCGGCGTCGTCGCTCCACAGCTCGTTGTCGTTCAGGCCCGCCGTCACGACCAACGCGGAGCCGTCCTTCGCGGCGTTGTACATCTGGCCAGCGGCCTGCGCAGTGCCCGCGATGACGTGGATGTTCACGAAGCCCGGCTTGCCGGCAGTGCGGTGGTATCCGTCCGCTAGCGAGATTACGATCCCCTCGTGCAGCCCCATGATCAGCTGCGTGTGGTCCTGCCCGAGAAACGCGTCGAAGAATCCCACCTCGAACGATCCGGGATTGGTGAACAGGTATTTGACTCCCGCGGCCTTCATTTGGGCTACGACGATCTCGCCGCCCGTGCCCTTCACGCTGCTCGCCCCCTGACCGGTCTCTGAGGCCTCGGCCGGGGCCACGACGGACTGAGCTGCGGCTGCGGTGAAGCCGAGGCCTGCCAAGGCCTCGAAAAGGCCCCTCCTCGAAAGGTCGTCGTTCAGGTATCTCGCGAGCAAGTGGCGCATGAATCCTCCTCCGGGCTCTCTGCCATGACGATGTTAGACCATCCTGCTCACCGTTTTGGGCCACGATTCAGGTCTCGGATGCCCGGAATCGCAATTCGAGGACCCCTGCCGGAGGGAATCGGCCCTAGCGAGTGCTTGCGCCAAAACCCTTCGTGCTCCTTATATATGGGCAAACCGGACCCTAG
>JAPPMC010000053.1 GCA_028819235.1 Bryobacterales bacterium | reverse complement strand
TCCGCTTCCGCGTCCGCTCGGCCCACCCCTATCCCTTCAACCTCTGCTACTGCAGGATCTACCGAAAGACCGGCGGGGGCGGCGGCTATCCGCCTCACCCTCGACGAGGATATCGCCCGGCGCGCACCGGACTTCACCGACGAGAGCCCCAAGCCCGAGCACGGGCGCCGTGAGCGCCGCTCCATCTGGGTCTCCAGCGCCCTCAACCACTACCTCGACTTCCCCGGTGTCGGACAGGTCTTCGCCGTGCGCCGCGACACCGTCGAGGTCAAATCCGGCAGACGCCGCTGCGAGACCGCCTACGGCGTCACCAGCCTGACCCCGCAAGCGGCCTCCCCCCAACGCCTGCTCACCCTCAATCGCGGACACTGGACCATCGAGGCCACCCACCACATCCTCGACTGGTCCTTCGACGAGGACCGCAGCCGCATCCGCACCGGACATGGCCCGGAGAACATGACCCGGCTCAGGCGCTTCGCCATCGGCCTCATCAAGGCGCGCGGGCTCGCCGTCGCCGAGACCATGCGCCGACTCGCCAGGAACCCCAGGCGCGTGCTCGACTTCCTCAAGATGACCGCGAACACCGCCCCGCGCGCAGCCCCCGGCGGGCGCCGGTTCGCCCCCCCTCGACACACAAGGGGGGAGTCCCGTCACGTCCCGACGCCGCCGTCGGCGACTCGCCCGTGCGCAGCGACCGTCTCACGCCACTACGATAGCGGCCCAATCCGGTGTTCAGCCGCCGCAATGACGCCAGCCAACGCGGGGGACCCGGGCCGCAGAGCTTGACGCTGGCACACGGCTGTCTCGCGTTCGGTCGCCCGCAGCGTGGCGTGGTGGCCGCTGGTCGGGACAGCTTCAGGCCCTGCCCCCTGCTCCCGAAGCCCGTCACCTTGTTTCCATCGGGGCGGTTAACCGCTTGACCTTGCGGAGTGCCTCTTCCGGGGAGTTTGGCGGTACCCGCCTCGCGAGGTTCAGTCCGAGATGTTGGGTGCCTGTAGCCGTCGTAGCACAACATGTTGAGGGTCAGAGCCGATTGACGTCACGTCTGATGGAGTCTAGGACAAGTCGCCCGAGCCGCCAGGTAGAACTCAGACCGCCTTCGTCGTCCCTGGTGAAATGTACGAGAAATCAAATCGTTAACGAAGTTCGAGCTCTCAGCGACGTGGCATGTCCTGTTCGTCTCTGACAGACAACTTGGAGTTGTCAGGACCGCAGGCCGATGCTAGTGTGGGGTCGCGCTCCGGCGCGGCGCGCGTCCATCGCCACGTGAGATCGCGACACACGACTCAGGGAATTCACTGCTTCCTGTGCGGCGGCCGTTACCCCCATCCACTGACACCGTGACCGGCCAAGCCCATGGTCGGGATGCCGTTGTCCGCGAGCAACGCATCTCCACGGGTGGTGCGACTGTGCCGGAAACCGGCCGGGAACGGACATCTGCACCGAACTGAGCGCAGGTCGTGCTAGGTCCACGGCGAGCGTGACTGTACCGGGCGTGGCTCAGCCACCAAATGAGACGGAAAGCGACGGAATGCCTCTAGCCAGCGCACGGATCGTACCGGAGTCGCACGGGAATGCCCAAACGCCAGGGGAATAATCCTAAGCGGAGGATTGTCGAACAGGGGACTTTCACCAACAGAGTCCTGACCGATCTGGCCCGGTCGGTCCGGTATGAAGGGAGCAGCCTGCATAAGAAGAATCACTCAGACTACGACCTCGACCCACCGGTGAATCCGCGCCCCAACAAGTCGCTGTGCGACGGAAAGGGACCTGTCCCGGTAAGGAAGGCGACTAGGCTGTTCAGGAGCGGATTGAAGCACGGGATGGTGAGCGCATTCGGTGAGGGCGAGTACCCGAAATACGTCTGGGCAGTGGACGAAGAAGGAGAAGCATACGAAGCCAAATTGGGTGGCGATGGCCCGAGCTACCACGGCTATCGACTCGGCGACGACGACAAGATGATGCGTCGATATGTCCTCGACGAATGGAAGAAGAGATGCATGAACAACTGACCCTCTCGCTTACCCGCACGGCGAATGAGCGAGCGAACACGGAAGAATCGGCTAGCACTGGGACACTCGTCATCAAAGCCAACGGTCGCTCGATGACCGAAGGCATCGACACTCGCGAGAACGAGGTCTGTGACGGGCCCGATGTTGCGGGGTACTACTTGGCCGAGTGGTTTGTCTGGAACTGGTGGCGCCTACGCTGGGAGCCACCGGTAGCGCCCGTGGGAATCCGAAACATTGCGAAGTCGATCCCGGCCGAACGAATCAGGAGCTGGGACTTTGCTCACAGCTTGTCCACCATCGGACACGGGTTTGACTGGCCGAACATCACCATCGGCTCGGACGGATTCATGACTGCCGTCACCTGCGGGCCGTCCGCAGAGCCCGACGCAGTCTCGTTCCGGTACGTAACGCGCGAAGCGACTGAGGTCGTCACCGCGGAGAGCTTGGAGCATGCCATCGACGCTTTCGTGGCCAGCGTATTTCAGCTACTGACAAACGCGAAGCTCCGTGAAAGCAATCTGCATGCGCTGTGGGCCGATCTCCAAGCGGAGCGCGCCGACGAGACGACCGCATACTTTCGTCGACTCGAGGCACGGCTGGGATTCGACCCCGACGAAGTCAATGAAGATCTAATCAAGAGCTACATCGACGACGCGAAGGCGATCGGGGAGGGTGCGCTGGAAGAGATTGCGGCCCACTCGTCCCAACGTGGGGCGGAGGTGCACATGATCCGCGCCGCTGAACTGGAGGATATTGCCCGGAGCGAAGGTTTCAAGAGCAGCGGTAAGGATGCTGTACAGCTCAGCCTGGAAGCACGAAACAACGTTCCGCAGCTGGGTGCGGTCGACGCGTGGAAAGTGGGGAAGGCGGCTGCAGAACAGCTACGTGCGCAGGAGAATCTTGGACTTGAGCCGGTCCAGAACAAGCGTCTGGCCCAATTGGCCGGCACGCAACCTAGGGCGATCACGACCACAGACAAGCATTTCAAGGAATTTTCGTTTGTCATCAATAGCGATGCGAAGGCGGCACACGTCGCGTTGCGATCCAAGTGGGAAACCGGTCGCCGGTTCGACCTCGCACGGCTGATCGGCGATCGCTTGTTCCCTACTGGCGAAAGTCTTTGCCCGGCAACGCGTGCCCACAGCTATCGTCAGAAGGTTCAGCGTGCATTCGCGGCGCACTTCCTCAGCCCTGTGCAGGCCATCGAGGAGATGCTGAGCGACGACGACTCCGAAGACGGGAAGCAAGATATCGCGAATCACTTTCTGGTGTCGGAGCAGACAGTCGACAATCTGGTAGGCGACAACCTCATGGCGTGGTGAGGCAACCGCCCCGCCGATAGCCCGCGTCTGCGGATGGATTTTCGTGTCCCTTGGGGGTGCTTGTCTCCAGGGGTTCCGGTCGGCTTCCCCGCCTCGGACGCTCCTGTGTCCTGCGCTCCAGTGCCCCACTTCTGGGCCGTCCTTCCCGCGCCCGGCCGGGCCCGCGTCCTCTTCCAGCTCGCTGTCCCCTTCGCGCTGACTCGAGTGTGCCGCTTGGTCGCCCCTCCTCCCCGTGTCATCATGTGGATACGGGACCGGGTGGCCGGTGGGAATCGTGGCAACGCGACATAGGAGACGAGACGCAGATGACACCGAGCGATCCGCGAGCCGACCCCATCGTCTATGCCGTCACTATCGATCGAGGGGGAGAACGGCAATGGTTCGGAAATATTCAGCCGTGCGCAGGCGGGCTCTGGGGCGCATGGGACGCCGACGACGCCCCGGTTGAAGGGGGGGTCGAACAGATGCTCGAGGACCTGAGCGCGCCCTTCGAGAAGGTGGGAGGGCGAGAGATCAAAGTTCTCGCCGGACCCCGGAGCGCCATGGTGCAAGACCGTAAGGAATACGCTTTGCGATGGGAGGCCTGGACGGCCCCCGAGCGGTGGTGGCGGTGGGGAACCGAAGACCACGACCCGGCACAGCGGTACTCGAACGAGGATGGGTGCATTATCAATACCACGAGGGAAGATGTGGTGCAGAATTTCCGTCAGTACCTGAAGGATCGGGGGTGCCGCCTGTAGAGGCAGGCCGACCAGGACATCCTCGCTCGGGCGCGAGCCTACGTTTACAGCTTATCGCCGTCGCGCGGTTCCCCGTCACCACTCTCTCTTCGTGGCTTCCACGTAACGCTGCTCTGCGTCTCTCTGGTTTCTCCTTCGCGATCTCCTCTGCGCCCTCTTCGCGCTTCGTTTCGCGCGAACTGGTTAGCCTGTCCGTTGGGGGGCGGTGTTAGCACACGTGTGTCCACCTCGGGGACACGCCCTCTCAGGAGTTCCCGACCTACGTGTATGCCGCCGTCCGCTGACGTCAGGCCCTTGCACCATGTCCCAGACGTTCCAAGTCCTGGCGAAGAGTTGCGCCGAGGCGCCCCCCGACGGCCGCCTCAGCCACGAGGGTGAGTTGAGCGGCGAACCGCTCGCCTTCGAGTCCGCTCTGGAGCACTTCCACGATGGGCGGTATCGTCGTTTGTGGCGAATGCAACAGAAAACGCTGTGTCTGGAGAATGCGGGCCCAGTGGGCCATCAGCCAAGGCTTGAGGTGCTGGATGAGGAACGACTTGAAGTGCGACTCGGTGATCCATGCCAACAGGCGTATGCCCGAACGGAAGATCAAGCCCGGAGACGGGTGCTCTGACGTAACGAACCGCCCGAGTATTGACGTCAGTTCACTGTCGAGGTCCTTTCCGTCGGCACTGGCCGCATCCAATCTGTCGAATAGCGAACCCCCGAGGTGCGACTCGCCAAGCTCCTGTCTCAAGACAGCGCGAAGCTCCTCAATGGCGCCAATCCGGCTTTCGAGCAATGACCGGATTCCGTAGGCAAGGATCGCCTGTTGCGCCAAGCGTTCTGTCTCCGAATCGTAGGGACCTCTCTCGGGTAAGGCGGGGATGACCACCCTCTCCGGTTCGAGGATGCTGAGTGAGCGGCGGATGTCGGCGCGGTTGACGACGCAGTAGGTCGCGGATGCTAGGTAGTGCAGGAAATACAACGAGAAAGCTACTGGATTCTGCTCGGAGATGGTGGCCCCGAGAACCTGAGTCCGGAACATGTACTCCGAAAAAGGGATATAGCCTTGCGTACCGAACCGCTGCACAACTTCCCGGATACCCGCGTCGAGGCCATTCGTTAACTCCATCTCGGCGAGCATGTACCAAGCGATGTCTATGTGACCAAGGGGGAGCTGCTCGATCTCGGGGACCGGCTCGGGGTTGCTGCAGGCGCCAGGGCGCATCGCTATCGGCTTCCCATCTATCTTGATGTCTCTTCCCTCGACTTTGGCCTCTAGCCACAGGATCGCGTGACGAATCACTCGGTGGCAGTGGGCCGCCTGCAAGTTCGAATCAGGTTCGAACTCCGGGAGCGTCAGCAGTGCATCCTTCATGAGCGCAAGTGCATCCCGAAGGTCTCCTGCTTGGAAGCTCGCGACGGCTGCGTCTGCGCGCAGACCAACACCGATGGCGCCTAAACCGAGTGTTTCCAATGGTTCGGAGGCAGCTTGGCCGCTGAGAAACCACCTGCGTGCCGTGTCCCACTCGCCACACTCTGCGGCGCAAATGGCCGCTTCGCGCACGGTGTAGACAGCATCGAGAGGACCGAACATGGACATTTGAGATACCGCGTCGCGGAAATACTCCAAGGCCTCAGTGCCGTTCCCTCGGCGACGATGGAGTTTCCCGAACGCCCGTGCGAGTACAGCGTCACGGCCGAACCTCGTCTCGGCCTCGTCTAAGACCTGCAGCGCTCGCGCAGTATCCCCGATCTTTTCGTCGAGAATCACGGCGACGGCGACACGACACTGTACACTGAGGGTGCTCAGGCCCCATGAGTCAGCTTGAGTTCCCATCTTCATGTAGCTGTCGACTGCCTCGGCCGCATCGAAGCCGGGTCGACCTGACCGTGTAGTCCAAGGATGGTGGACCAAAAGGAAGTAGTCCCGGACGCTGGCGTGAATCGGTGTCAGGAGTTCGCGCCGTTCGTCGCTGTCCAGCCGTGACAAGTCGTCGAATATGGCCCCTAGCTTCTTCACCGAATCCAAGCCAGCGATCCCGATACTGAACATCGCCGCTGCCGGCGGTATCTGCGGATCGTGTGTGAGATCATCTTCATGAGCTGTCTGGGCGTAACAGCGGAAGCGGGATAAGAGACTGACCCAGTTTCTGAGGTCACGTGCAATCCCAAGGTTGTTGAGAACAGATCCGAGGACGGCGCCCTCGAAATCGGGACGATCTGGATCAGCCGGGACGGCGTCAATCTCGGATAGCAGGGCTTCGACGATGTCACTGATTCCACGGCGCTCGGGTGTTGCCATGACAAGTCGCAGCTGGGTGAGACGTAACATTACCGACGTCAGCAAATCCTCCGGATAGATGAGCTTCGATGTGACAAGAGCCGGGAACACGGCGAGGTGCCTCCCGACGGCTTGGCGAGTCTCGTCGTCAGCGGCGTTGATTGCATAGGTTAGCTTTGCAAGACTGCTCTGTGACGAGCCTTGGAGACCATGGTGGAGGATGGCGTCGACGTCGCCAACAGCAATGGTGGTGCGCCGGGTCATTTCCGTGGCGATCTTGTGATGAACTCCGCGCTGTTGCTCTGTGGGCAGCATCTTCGGTGCGAACCCACGGACAAGGGGAGAGGGTCGATACCGATCTGCCGTCGCAGGCTCCAACCAGCGATCGACCAGTTCATCGAAATACTCGCCGGGGCGTTCGATCGGAGGTTGGACAGTGCCAATTGCGATAGCGAGAGATCGCTCGAATGGCGATATCGTGATGCTTAGTCGATAGAGAAGTTCGCGTGCAGGTTCAGGGAGGCTGTCGATCAAGTTAGTCCGGGCTGCGCTGTGCTCGTCTTCGAGGTCGGCATTGGTGAACCCCCGCGCAAACATCTCTGCGATCTCATGCTGCGGCCAACCTCGTGCGGCCATCCCTGCAACGAAGGCGTATGTCAATTGGGGATGACCGGTGCCGCCGGCCAAATGTGCGACGCGGCCCCATACTGCCGGGTCACCGCCTAGAGTGGTGACCAATTCGCAGGTTTCTTCCAGCTCGAAGTAGACGGACGACACGATGCTCCGGGAGTCGGCGGTCAGCGCGTTCAGGAGGGTTGCGGTAGGACGCCCGTAGCTGGTGATGACAATTCGCATGTCGCGTCGCCGGGCACCTCCCACGACTTCGCCGAGCAGGGTCTGAACGGAACGTGCCGTCAGACAATTCAGATCCTCCAACATGAGCGTTGCGGGGCCCATTTCGGCCAAGCGGATGAAGACCTGCTTGAGACGGTTTGGAGCTTCTGAGGCATCGGCATCGCGTAGGTCGATCCAATACCGAGGGCCGGGGAACGTGGCAGCGACGCACCGGGCGAGAATGGACTTGCCCGTTCCGGTAGCGCCCACCACGAAACAGAGGCCGTGGGCTCTCAGGGCGGAGCGAACGAGGCCCTCCAGAGAATCCCGTTGGATGAGCACTTTGGGTGTTGGCAGGGTCGCCGCGTCCACCACCCAGGGCGGATATGCGACGTCCCGAGCAGGGACCACGGCCTGCGCGGGTGGTCGCGTGTCGGGGGACGCGAGTACTTTGCTCAGCAGACGTTCGTACTCGGTGCGTCGGAGCCAAACCCCTGAGAAGGATTCCGCTAGCTGGAGGAGTTCCAGGCGTGACAGGACACGGTTTCGTGCGTCCTGCACCGCACTCCGGCTCAGTACCTGGGAGGCCAGCACGTCGGCAAATGGCAGTGCCTCCCGGAGGGGTACGCCGAACTCCTTTCGTAGGAAGAGGGTGACTCGTTCTTCCAGCTCGTGCCGCAGCCCGATCGTCTCGGGTCTGCCGCAGTCCCAAGCGATTCTACGAACAAGGTCTGCGAGGATCTGCTCGTCGTTGCGGGTCCTGCAGAAGGTGCGGACGGCCTCGGGGCTCGTTTTCCGCTCAAGGAATGTCCGCAAAGGACCCACGTCCTCTCGTCCGGCGCGCACCAGCTTCCAATACTCGAGACCGGGAACCCCGCCAAGTTGATCGCCGGGAGATTTCTCACCTCCGATCGGCGACGTGGTAAGGAAGCGGAGCTGGACCTCGCGGGTGGGGTTTTGGCTCGCCAGCTCTACAAACGACTCGATCGCGTGGCGCACTGCAGGCGTGTTGAGAGTTACGGCCCCAGACCCACGTGTCGCCTTGACTTGAACGGCCTCGATGTCGCCACCGATGACACGTGTATAGTCCTCGGCGACTTCAAGGTAGATAAGGCCGGTCTCATCCAGGTCCACCCACGCAAGTGCTGCCGCGAGAATCTGGTACTCGTATCCTCGGATAGCATGGACCGCTTGACGAGCAGAGTCGGCGTTCGGTGGACCGAGGGAGGGATCCATAGGGCGGTCTACGGTAGAGGGCAGGACAGGACGATGAGCGGCGGATGCCGGTGGTGCATTGCTGTCACGCACGGTGTTGCTGAGGGGTCAGGGACCAGCCGTCCGCATGCTTTGGGTCGCGTCCGCCACCGACTCGTGACACGGGATCAGAATCGAGGCTTGATTGTACTCGTAGCGGACGCAGCGGCGCAGTGGGTCGCCTACGTCCGTTGGGGGATGGCTCAGCGGACACTCGGCCATGGTGGACCCGTCCCGCGAACGTGCTGGCCCCTCCCTCGTATCAGAACGATGGTACGATATTTTTCTCAGTGACGGTGCCTCTAACGGACGGTTGCCCCATGGATGCTGTGCGCATCGGATACGCCCGCTGCTCCACCGACAGGCAGGACCTCACGGCGCAGCGCAGCGCCCTGGTCGAGCTGGGAGTGGCGCCCGAGCGCATCTACACCGATCACGGACTGACCGGGCGCACTCGCGCACGCCCCGGTCTCGACCAAGTCCTTGCGGCTGTGCGCGCTGGCGACACGCTCGTCGTGACCAAGCTCGACCGGCTGGCCCGATCGGTCCCCGACGCACGGGAGATCGCCGACCAGCTCGTCGCTCGCGACGTCAAGCTGGCTCCGGGTCCCAGCACCTATGATTCGACCGATCCGATGGGGAAGATGTTCTTCAACATCCTCGCCACGTTCGCCGAGTTCGAGAGCGACTTGATCCGCATGCGCACCCGCGAGGGGATGGCCGTCGCCCGCGCGAAAGGAAAGCTCCGGGGCAAGAAGCCCAAGCTCTCCGATCGACAGGCCCGCGAGTTGCGGCGCATGTACGACACGGGCGAGTACAGCGTCAGCGACCTCGCCGAAGTCTTCTCGGTCTCCCGTCCAACCGTCTACCGCACTCTTCATCGCCAGCCCCCGACCGCATAGCTATCCGGCCTCTCCGCTGGTTATCGAGCGAGTTCTGCGGAAGCCGTTCATCGGCGTCCCGTTCGGCTTCGCGCACGCAGTTCCGCGCTCACGGGTGCGTTTCGATCCGCGGTGTCCAGTCGGTGTCGAGACTCCACGGGCTTTCGGCGGGCGCACCAGCGTCGGAATGCTCGCAGCCGTCAGCCTGAAGCTGCAAGCGCGCAGGCAAGCCATTGACCGGCCTTCGGATGCACTTCAGTCTGGCTCGGCGCGACCCTCCGCAACACTGGGACTGCGTCAACGTCTTCCCGCTCGGACCCGAGGCCAACGCCCATGCTCTCGCTTTTGGTGACGCACGACGACATTGCACAAGCGCAGGCACAACTCCATGCCACGATGGAGACGCTGTTCCCCGACCGCCACCGGCCGGATGCAGACTTCCCGTTCCACCACGACGGCAGGTTCTGGTACAGCGCGAGCCATTCCGCTGCCGACGACGGCACTGTCACCCGCCACATCAACGAGTTCGGCACCGTGGCGAATGGCTTGCGCCCGCCGGCGATAGTGGAAATCAACGTCGCCGACAGGGGGCGCAACAACCAGATCGGGGGGTTTTTTGCGCGCGACGTCGCCGACGGGACGGTCTACCTCATGCATTCGGGAAGCCTCAACCCGGGTGGCTACGCCTTTCGCGACTGGCTCGGGCCGGAGCGGTTGCCGGCCTTCGACGGGTCGCACGAACCCCGCTTCGGCTACGTCGTGCTCGCGGTCAACACGCCCACGTCGGGCCGCAGTCTGGTCTGGTACCTCGAACGGGTCGAGGCCTATCGGCGGGGTTTGACGAACGGCGAGCCACGAGTTCAGGGAAGGGGATTTCGACCCTACTTCGAAGAACCTCGCGGCTGGCGCGTGGCCCACGGGCCGGGCGTGGTCGAATACCGTTCACGACACGGTGAGGTCGTCCATGCCCTGCAAAGGTGGCGAGAGAAGCAACCGATGAGTCCCGGTTGCCGGATCGTCAAGGATGAGTTCATCGACCTGGGCGTGGCCAATGCGCGTGACTCGCTTCTGGAACTCTATGAGGTGAAGACCAGCTCGGCGCGTTCCGACATCTATTCGGCCATCGGTCAACTGATGATCCACAGCCCGGCACGGTGCCGGCGGATCATGGTGTTCCCTGGTGATCCACCCCTGCCGAGTGAAGTCGGGGCCGCGTTGCGGCGGCTCGAGATCGACGTGCTGAAGTTCAAGCTCGACGACGAACGGGCGTACATCGACTGAGCCCTCGGTCCCTCAAGCCAAAGCTTCAGCCATACGGACCTTCTGGCTCCCGGCTGCGCCGACGCGTCGAGTGCGCGGGTGCTCGCGGGCAGGGCGCTGTCGCTGGACAAGGCCGCGCTGGCACAGCGCACCCGCGAGCGTCGTCCCGTCCGCTCTCGACGATTACCCCCTGCCCACCTGGGAGGTCCGTTTCCCTCTCAGGGTCAGGTCGATCAGGACCACTTCTACTGCATCCACCTTGGGGAACGAATTGGAGATGGTGTCCCAGTACCCCTTCAGCGCCTCGCCAAGATCTTCCAGGCAGACCCTCCGGCCGCCAATCTCCCACCGTCTGACCGGCACATTGCCTTGCCAGAACAGCAGCATCACACCGCAGCCGCCTGCTGACCCCTGCATGTAGTCGCCCACGAGTTGGTTGCGAAGACGCTCACACAGTTTCGGACCGGTCCAGCGCTTGTCGAGCAGTTTGAGTTCAATGGGAACTGCCGATGCAATGCCCTGACTCTGTAGCCGGATGTCCGTTCGCTGACGATTTGCGAGTTCGGACTCTTCCGCAACCGTGAACTGATTGCGCCAACTCTGATTCAGCCATGTGGCCACCTGACTACGGATTTCTGCCTCATCATCAGCTTTCTGCCAACTGCGGTAGAGGCTGTCGTGGCCATGCTCGAGCCAATCCTTCAGGTCCGCAAGGCGGGCCACGGTCAACTCGAAAAGCTGCCGGTGGCTGTTCGGAGTTCTCGTGAGCTTGTCGCCGAACTCACGGACCTGCTCCGCCGTCCATCGCTCCAGATCACCGTCCTGCTCGGCGCGAGCCCGGGCATGCCTTTCCATCCAGGCGTGCGCACTCGGATCAGGATGCTCCTCGATCAGCTCCGAAAGCGCGACGTAGGCGGCTTTGCCGGGTATCTCCGCAAGCAGATTGAACAGTCCTTCGCGCGCCTTTTGCGCCTCGTCGCGCAAGCCGGGTGAATACACCCCGCCTCCGGTCCGGTCTATGTCTTCCGTTACCCGGATGTGGCGATGCATGAGCAGGTAGAGGGACTTCAGGTACCCCGGCGTGTGGAAGTTTTCGAAATTCGGCCCCGTGGCCCGGCCGCCTCGGCTGCTTCCCATGAGGGTCGTGATGAACAATTGCGCCGCGCGTGAACCCTCATCGGCGTCCAGCCCGTCGAGATACGCCACCAGAGCGTCCACGCCAGTCTCAGGGTCTACATCGACCCAGACGGCGTACCAGTACGCGCGCTGGTCGCTGGACTGGTCCATTGCCTTCGATGCGGCGACCGCGACTAGGTCCGATGGGTCAAGCTCTCCGCATCTGAGGATACGAAAACTGTGGTCGAGTGCTGCACCCTTCGGCAGATCATGGCTCCGAATCCAGCAAAGGAGCGGTCCCGCAAGGGCACCGTGCAGCCACGGGGCATAGACCGCAAGATCATGCAGGATGTAGTGCTTCGGCTCGTCGGGGTTGGTGTTCTCCAGCTCCCAGAGAAGCTCAGTCCGGATGGCCTCCAGCACCTCATCCGGCCACGCCCGATACATGGATTCCAGCCATCTCGGGAACCCGTTCAGCTCGAACACGATGTATCTCAGGGCCTGACGAACTTCCGAGGCATCGAGATGCCGGGGAAACCCCTCGACCTCGGCTGCCTCGATTGCCAGCCCTGCCATGGCGAAGACGAGAGAATAGGGGAAGAATCTGGTGTTCCCGCCCTCGGATCCGAGCTCGGGGCGGAAGTGTCGCCAGTGCGCCGCTGCAGCATCTCGGTAGGCGCGGGCAACGTCTTCGCCGAATTCGTCAATGAGTGTCCACCACTCCGATCCTTTGCCGCGCCGCTCTCGAAGATCGTCGCCTTCAACTACTCTCAGAAGGCAGTACTGATCGGTGGTGAACTCCCCAGGCTGCAAGCCCGGAGGATTACGCACGACGTCCGGGTCTACCTTGAGGCGTGCGATCCAGCTCGCCCTGTTTTCGGCCGCTTCTCGCCGCTCGCGCTCCACCTCTTCCTGGTGCTCCGCCCATTCGCGCTCCGCCGCCGCAACGTCTTCGGGCACCTCCGGATTCACCAGTCTGTCCAACGCGGCCGACAACGTCTCGACGTCGTTCACACATGCTTGCAACTGATCCCACCACTCGCTCGGGTCGTTGGCTTCGCGATAGACCCGGAACGCCAGTGAGAGGGCTATCCTCCGGTCGTCCTCCAACTCGCGTGTCCGAACCTCATTGAGAATGCGGGGGAAGCTGTCAGGCCCGAACGCCCAATAGTGATCGAGCCGTTGCAACGGCCAGTCGCCGTTCAGTCCGAGACCTCTCCTTCCGCGTTCGGCCCGTGTGGCTCTTGCGCTGTACCAGAACAACGCATCGTTCAGCCCCGGCCAGTCCGCAACCAGCTCTGAGAGTCCGTCAGCTCGAAGCTCAGTGACGCGAACCAGCTGGCGCCGAGCTGTCGGAGCGTTCCGTAGGAGCGCCATGACGTGCTCGTCAAATGCGAACTCGCTTCGATCGGCCACAAGTCTCCTGAGTGCATGGATTGTCGGGCCCAATAGCCAGCTGAACTGCTCCGAGATGTCGCAGGACCCTGGCCGAATGAAAGGCTGACGGTGGAGGAAGCCGTGGAGGCCTCGGATGAACACCGCAAACGGCTCATGAACATCGCGTGCAGACGGAAGCGGAATCCGGCCTGCGAAATCACGCAAGGCAGACTTGACACTCGTCAGACTGAAGCGTGAGTCCGCCGGGAGCTTGTCGATGGATTGCAGGACCTTGGGGATGTCGTTGTCGTTGGCGCCCCGGACCAGGTCAGCCAGAATTTCGTGGGGGATGTCCTCATCAGAGGCCAGCAAGGCATCCCATAGGGCGCCGCATTGCTCCGGTGTACCGCAGGTCGTGACGGCACGCGTGGCAGCGATGCGCGTATAGGTGTCATGGCGCGGGTCTGCGGCCACGTCTGCCAGTCGGGACACGCAGCCCGACATGGCTCCTTGCCAGACGAGTCTTCCGAGAAAGAAGAGGGCCTCGTCGTTGTCCGCGTATCGGTCGATGAGCGCAAGCGTATGTTCGGTCAGGTCGGCGTGCGCAATTCGCGCCAACGCGCTGTTGTCGCCGGCCGCGCCGCAGTCTTCGTGCCGGACCAACCGCTCGACCACGTCGGAAAGAATCGTCTTTCGTGTCGGCAGCGGCAGTCGGGCCGGATCACCGCCCTCCATGGCGATCTCGGGGTGGTCAGCCAGTATGCGGCTGCGTAATTCGTTATCTTCGAGAATCAGCCAGGGCAACAGCACACGCAGGCGGGAAGAGACGAAGCGGTGTCCGTACTGTTTGCGGAAGAAGAGTAACTTGATCTCATGGCGTGAATGTCCCCGCTCCAGAAGTTTGCTGAACCATCCGGCTGCCAGGATTTCGCGGACCTCCCGATTGCGAAACCGCACCGCGCCATAGATGGCCCCGTCAAATATCGCCCTCTCCAGCAGGGCTTGAACATCGGCGGGGTCCCACTCGGGCAGAACCGCCTTCGCCTCGATACCGGGCCGCGTGTGAATGCCATCCGGGACGTGGATGTCCGCTTTGCCGGTGAGAACGACGGCGGCTGCAAGACGCTCGGCGCCCTCCTGGGCTCTGGTCAAGCTGAGCGGCTGTCGGAGCGCTCGGTCCGGATCGTGGGACTCCTCGAGTCTCATCGTTACGTTGTGCTGCAGCAATTCGCGTCTGCTGTCGCCGAGCGCTCCTTCGGAGTTCCACTTGTTCAGGATTCCCTCCAAATCGAATGGCCGGCCCGCAAGGTCCATGAGGTCCTTTCGTTCCAGCTCATCGATCAGACGGTCGATGTCTTTGGCCGAACGGTGCTGCGCAAATTGCCGGATGTCCTTTTCGTTCAGTGGCTGGAGCAGGAAGACGTTCAGGGCCACCTGCGGCTTGGATGTGTCAGTGGCCTGTTGGTCGCTGCCGGTCGCTTCGACCTGCCGTTCAGGGAGCGGCAGATACTGCTCGATCAGCTGGCGGTCTGAGTGAGGGCGCCACGCATAGGGACGGCTGGAGATGCACACATGTGCGCGATGTTGCGCGTTATTGATCTCCCCGCTGAAGCGGCGTATCGCCTTCCTGAATGCCGTTGGACTCTCGAGCCGGGCTTCATCGACGGAGTCGAGGTAGAACCAAGCGTCATTCACCCCGACAAGCCACTGCTGGAACGAAGTTGCGTCTCCGATCTCGAAGGATTGTTCGAACTCGTTCTCGATGTCCTCGATCCGGATGAAGAACGCGTAGTCACCCTTCGTCGCGACGTCCTTCGCCCGGGCCCGCATCTCGCATGTCTTGCCGGCACCCGCTTCGGCCAGGATGACGGAGCGGTATTCCTTGTCGATGTCCTCCCAAGTCAACGGGCTGCTGTAGTTGAAACCTGCCTCGAACTGTTGCTCGTCGGATTTGGCCGGTGAATCTGGGACAGGTGCGAAGCGCCGAACGAGCGGTACCCGGGTCCTGGTCTTCACTTGTCACCCTGTGTCGTCATCGGTACCCCCGTCCATCCTCAAATCGTTGGCCGCCATTCACGCGTTCGCGCAGGCGCTTCCCCGGCTTGAAGCTGGAGGCGTATCTCGCCCCAAGTGATACGGGCGTTCCTGTCCTGGGATTGCGCCCGACGCGTGCACGGCGGAAACGTACCGAGAAGCTCCCGAAACCGCGAATGTCGATCCGGCCGCCCCCGGTGAGGCATGCCGCCATGTGATCGAGCATCATGTTCACCGCCAACGCGACGTCTCGCTCGACGAGATCGGGTTGCGTCTGCGCAATCCGCCGGATCAGCGCCGACTTCGTCATTCGCCCATTGTCCCATCGAAGGCGACGGCATGTCTTCGGATGGGCGATGATGTCGACGTCACCGCGGGGGCGGAGGGTACGGGCGCATCGATCTGAACGCGCGCGTGAGCGCCTGGGCGCTCGCAGGAGCGGCCTCCGGCTCGATTACCGTCTCGCCCGAAGGCGCGACGCGCATCGAGACCGACGCGTCGACGCGCATGTGGAGTTACTGGTTCCCGGTCGGGGCCAGTCTGGGTGGACCCCTCTCGTGGGGGGGGGGGGGCGCCCCCGCGCGGCCGCCCCCCCCCGGCGGCGGGCGGGGGC
>JAPPMC010000074.1 GCA_028819235.1 Bryobacterales bacterium | reverse complement strand
CGTGAATTTCAACAGCCTACCTAGCACCGCCACTGCCCGCTCGAACGTTTACGCCTATGCTGCCGCTTTCTTCCGCCCTTACGTCCGCGCCTGTGGCCGCGAAGTGCGCGTACAGCACGCTCGCGTACCAGCCCTCGTAGCTGCGCATCGGGTTTCTCCCGTGCCACTGGTGTGGAATTCCTGCGAGCAGCGACCGAAGCAGATCGTGCATTCCGCCAAAGTCAGCTGCTTCGAGGACTTCGAGCAGGCGCGTCTCCTGATCCTCCCGCTCGAATCCCGATCCGAGCAGGTCGTCGAGTAGTGCCCGGTTCAGGCTCTCCCGCACTTCCCGGTTGGGATAGCCCAATTGGTATCGCATCCGCCCGCCCCGCGACTCGCTTTCCACCACCGTGAGGTAACCAGTCTGGAACAGCAGGGCTTCTGGCGCGATCCTTCCCACGTCGAAGGTTGAGAGCAGTGCTTCGGAAGCCCTCAGTCCGTCGAGACGGTGCCACGGGACACCGGATTCGGCCAAGAGGTTGATCAGGAACGTCGGCGTTCCCGTCTCAAACCACCACGCCCCGAGCGCCCGCTTGCGCAACAGCAGCAAGACGTCGAAGGGGTTATAGACGCGTTCTTCGCCGCCCCAACTGTAGCCGTTGTACCATTCGCGGATCTGCTGCCGGTCTAGTCCGGCCAATTCCGTAGCGAAGACAGTGTCTAGATCCCGCTCCGCGTAGCCGCAGATCGACGAGTATTCCGGCTCCAGCGTTATATCAACCAAGTTGTTCAGTCCTGAGAACAAGCTCACCTTGGAGAACTTGCTTACACCTGCAAGAAAGCAGAAGTGTACATGCGCGTCGGACGACTTGATCACCGAGTACAGCCCCCGAAGATAGTCGCGGTTGGCCTGCGCCATGCCCGGCTGGTCCAGCGCATCCAAGATCGGCTTGTCGTACTCATCTACTAGCACGACGACCCGCTGCCCGCTATTGTGGTGCAGGGTCTCCAACAGCTCGGCGAGTCGCTGCGGTCCCGTGTCGTACTGAGCTCTCACCCCCGCCAGTCGTTCGATGCTGTCCATCTGCGCCATCAGGTCCACTTGGAGATGGCCTGGCTCAGCGTAGTTCCCTCTTCCGAATTCGAGTCGCACCACGGGGTACCGCACCGACCAGTCCCAGTGACGATAGGCTTCTAGCCCTTCGAACAAGTCGCGATTGCCCTCGAACAGGTCCTTCAGCGTGTCCACGAACAGGCTCTTGCCGAAGCGCCGCGGGCGGGAGAGGAAATAGTGCGTGCCTCCCAGGACCAGTTTCAGGGCGAAACCAGTCTTGTCGACGTAGTGCAGGTTGCCCTCGCGCACCTTGCGGAACGTTTGGATGCCGATGGGGAGCCGCGTCTTCGCGTCTTGTGACAACACTCTTACTTTCCCGGCGCCCCTGATTCTATTGCACGAACCGCATGTTGCAGCACTTGGTTATGGCTTTCCACCCGGCGAAGCCTGCTGACGCACCCTCATGGGAATCGTCGGGTTCGGTCGCGGCCGAATCGGCTGCTTCGGGCCGTCTTCTCGTGTTTCTCAGGGACACGCCCACGACTGATGGTCGCTCGCTGAGCACCCTGCGCCACTTCGTCGCGCTCCACGACTTTCCGTACGCACTGCACCCAAGACCGGCTGGGGGGCGCCGACCAACAGACATCCCGGAGCGCTGAAGGATTCGGTGGGCCAAGGATCTGCGCCGCCATGGTGGCGAGGCACTCAGCGATGCAAGTCTGGATCGTTGGTTCAGCCACGTCCATCCTCGGGTGACCTTGAGGGATGGAAATTGACTGCTGAGCGCTGGGCGGATCGCTGCCTTTATTGTTCCCTGTTGCCGTATCCTACCTACCCCGGACGCGAAATGCCCGAGAATGCCGGAAGTGCGCGCGGGCTCCGGCGATTTGTTTGGGGCTTATATTCATGAGTGGCGAAACACTATGCATACGGTTCTGGAGCGACGCACGGCCCAGCGGCCCACGTTGACGCTCCGGCGGCAAGAACCCCAGCCGCCAAAACGTTGATCGCGGCGTTGACATCGCGATCCGTCACAAGTCCACAGGCGCGGCACTCGTAGGTCTCGGATTGGCCCGGATCGTTCCGCGCGCCGCATCTATGGCAATCTCTCGAAGTGAATTTCGGGTCAACCTCCACATACTCCCGCCCAGCCCATGCTGCCTTGTACTGGAGTTGATTGCGAAGCAGAGACCAGTTCTGGCTCAGTATCTCCCGGTTGAGACCTGCTTTCTGGGCAACGTTCTTGCCCGGCTCCTCCTTGGTTCCCTTGGCCGAGCGGGTCATGTTGGCGACCTTCAGCCGTTCCACTGCGACCAGTCCATGCTTGCGGATGATGCCGGTGGTTGCCCGGTGGGCGGGCGGGGTTCTCGCCGTCCAAGCGTCAACGTGGGCCGCTGGTCCGTGCGCTGCTCCAGAATCGCATGCATGGTGTTGCGCCACTCACGTATATAAGCCCCATTTGTTTCGCCGCTCAAGGAGCCGAATCCGAGGGCAGTCTCTTGGGCGGCTGGTCCCATTCTTGCGATTCCTGCAATCCCCGTCGCCGGTCCTGTCTTGGTTCCGGGCCCATGCCACAGTCCAGATCGGACCGTGTCAGTGTCACCGACGGCGCTCGTCCCTCGTTCCAAGTTCGAATGGCCCTTGGCCGGGAGCATCACGCTATGCTCGGACGGCTGGCCGGCCTCGGACACTCCGTCACCGCGCCACCCGTCAGACGCCCGTAGCCAGGATGATGTCCACGGTCTCCAACGGGCACGTCAGCGACACGGGGATGATGCGTCTCATCTGGGCAGAGACGGTCGACACTGACCGCGTCTGCCGTAACTCCGCTCAGCTTGGCCACTGATTGAACAGCCTGAGTGGGGCGCTGACCGTCGTGACGATCGTCGCTGCTTCGAGCTGCGTTCAAGATGTACTGCCCTCCCGCCTGGCTGGCTGTTCTGGATGCGTCTTCAAACTGCCTACGGTCGCGCCCAGGCGGGTTTGCGACGCTTCGACGCGGCGTAGAGCAGTCCAAGGGGGCTGCCAAATCCGCCCAAACCGCTCCGATTGCTGCCGGCTGGAGCGACAGTCATCGGGCGGTGTTCGCCCCCGGTCGGAAACAGCGCCAATATAGGGCACTAGTGTTGAACGGCATGAGCGAAGGCAGTTCGATGCCGTCTGTTCTGGCACGGGAGCAACGCGAAGGCGATTTGCGGAGACGCTGACATAGCGGTTCAGGCTCGGTCGCCAGGGCCATGTCCCAGATCAACGCGGGGAGAGTGTGGGCTTGTTCTAGAGCGATGTTGTTGAGTTGCATTCAGGGGACTGCGCCTAATCCTCTAATGCCGATCTTCGTGATGCGGCCGGGCCAAGCTCGCATACATGGCGTTGTGTTCCTTGGCTGCGCTGGACCCGACTCAAATGCGCGAGGACCATTGGCTTCCGAGTCTCCGTTCTTCTGGCGGAGCACGCCGACCGAATCTGAGCCCTTCCGAGCCTGGCCGGGCGGTCGTTCCGACGGCACTCCGTGGCCAGCGAGCCGGCCCGAGAGTTTCCGGCTCCATCTCGATTGCGCCAATATGAAGCCGTAGTGAGATGGGCCAGAAACCGCCCGGCTCTAATTGCTATCTTTGTATTTTTCACGAATTTAGTATTCTTATCTTGATAAAGCTTCAGTTTCGACGAATCTGCTCGTCTCAGCAGTCCATGCTGCCAATGGGCGTACGCGACTTGTCCAATGCTCAACCGACTCCGTCTAGACGACCTACTCCGGTGGAGGCAGCAGACTTCCCGGAAGCCCCTGCTGATTGACGGAGCCCGGCAGGTTGGGAAGACATTTCTGGTCGAGCGGATCTTCGGACCCGGCAACTTTCGGAGCGTGCACAGCCTGAACTTCCGTCGCGAGCCCGACCTATGTTCGCTATTCGCGGACAGCCTTGATCCGCGGCAGATCGTCGAGAGGATCGAGTTGGCGGTCGATTCCTCAATCGATCTTGAGAGAGACCTGATCTTCTTCGATGAGGTAGGTGACTGCCAGCGGACGCTCGATTCGCTCAAGTACTTTGACTAGGACCTGTTGGAGCCTACGTCTCGGCTCGAACATCGGCCTGCTGCAGTCCTTTCCGGTTGGGAGTGTCCACTCGCTGGAACTGTTCCCGCTTGGCTTCGAGGAGTTCCTGATGGGTCATGAGAATCCACGGCTGCTCGAAGCGTACCGGGGGCGGTCTCGCGAACACATCGAGCACGGCCTCTTGTGGTCTGCCCTGCTGGACCACTGTTTCGTGGGCGGCATGCCGGCTGCGGTCGAGCGGTGGTTCGACCGGAGCTCCCGACTCCGCGAGCGAGTGCGGACAGTCACGACGATTCATCGGGACTTCGTTAGGGGATACGCACGTGACTTCGGAAAGTACGCAGGCAAGCTGCACGCCCAGCATATCGACGCTGTTTGGCGCAACGTCCCTCGGCAACTCGGCCGGAATCAGGACGGATCGGTCCGCAGATTCCGGTTCAAGAGTGTCATTCCGCGGAAGCGGGGCAACCAGGACCTCGCGGGACCGATTGAGTGGCTTCATTCCGGCAAGCTTATTCGGCGGGGCTTTCCCGTCAGGGGACGTCCGCGTGCGCCTCTGATGGCCCACGTGCGCCACAACATGTTCAGGCTCTACTTCTTTGACACAGTCTGCTCGGACACGCGGTAGGCCTGACCTACGAGGACCAGCGGTCCCAAGGCGTCTCCTACAAGGGATTCATCGCCGAGAACTTTGTTCAGAACAAACTCGGCGTCCGGGTATCCTATCCCACCTACGGGTGGCAGCAGGCCCAAGCGGAGATCGAGTTCCTTCATCGGTGCAAAGACGGTGAGATCATTCCCGTGGAAGTCAAGAGCGGCGCTCGCACCCGAGCCCGCAGCTTGCGGTCGTTCGTCAACCGGTACAGTCCCCGCCGAGCCGTCAAGCTTACGGGCACGCGTGGTGGCAAGGACGGTAGGGTGATCGAGACTTGGCAGCTGTACGACGCTCAGTTCCTTCGCGAACTCTGACCAATGTCAGTCTCTCGGCTCTGAACGTAGGATTTCCACTGACCGGGTGCGGTCGTACGCGTTCCGCTGCGTCGGTTCCCAATGGTGGGACCGATCTCTACCCGCTTCGGGTCCGCGTGAACCGCGACTGTGACTCCAGAGAAGGGGCACCTGAGCACACCGCCTTGGACTGACTGCCACGGGCGCTGGTCCTTTCGGCCAGCTGCGCGGGCGCACCTCGCTGCAACGCCGTACTCGCACAAGGGGGAGGCGGACAGGATGCCGGTGCTCCCGGACCGGAATTCGAGAAGGAGGAGGAGTATGTCATGAGTGAATGGGAAGTTCGAGTCCCGACGCTGCGGACGGTGGCCGCGCAAGCCAAGCCGGGGGACGGGTGAGGCGCAGGGCAGAGGTCAGGCGCTGATCGGCAAGTTGACGCGGCCGCTGGAGCATCGATTCGGGCAGTTGCCGGGACCGGTTGGAGGACGGACCGCAGCGGCTGCGACGACCGATGTGGACGCGTCGTTCACGGCTGCGTTGGACACTGCGTCCCTCTCCGAGGTGTTCCCGTACCTGGAATTGGACTCAGCGACAGGCCTTCTGGGCTGTTCGCAGGTGTCTGTCCGAAAATACGCGTCCGAGTTGAGCCACTCCGACGGGCAACCACCGCAATTCGCTCAGGCTTGGCGAGATTGGGCCACAACGTACTGGCGAGGCGGTGCTGCAAAGCGCACTCGCTCCACTGGGATGAGACTCCAAGGAAACAGCGCTAGCATGCCCCTTGCGGAGGGGGAATTGCCCACAAGACTGGCGGACGCTCCATTTGTCCGGCCGCAGAACAAATGTCCCGCGGACGCCCCCTAAGGGGCTCGACGGGTCCGGTTGGATCAGATCGTCTCCGTCTCGAAACTCGTCACGTTGCGGGCCTCGGCGCTGAACTCCACCCCCACCAAGTGGATCGGTTCTCCTCTGCCGCGGTAGCGATCGGCGTAGCCCCGGGCCTTGAGTTGTGACATGGCGGCCGCAGCTCCGCCCCGTTCCCGCATCTTAAACTCGAACACGTACACTCGGCCGAACGCCCGCACGCACAGGTCGGCGCGTCCGACGCTGCCGCTCTCCTCGGCTCGCACCTCCGCGCCCGTGGCCGAAAAGTGAGCGTACAGCACGCTTGCGTAGAACCCCTCGTGCTCTGCCATCGGATTGCGCCCGTGCCACTGGTGCGGTATTCCCGCCAGCAGGGCCCGCAGCAGTTCCTTCATGCCCGCAGTGTCACCGGCCTTCATCGCTTGTATCAGGTGTTTCCTGTCCCTGTCCGTCTTCCACCCGGCTCCCAACAGGTCATCCAGAAGCGACCGATTCAGGCTCTGCCGCACCTCGCGGTTCGGATACCCCAAGCGGTAGCTGGCGCCGTCCTCCAGGTCTTCTCTCTCCAGGACCGTGAGGTATCCCGTCTGAAAGAGCAGCGCCTCCGGCGCGACCCTGCCCACGTCGAAGGCCGACAGCAGCTGTTCCGAAGCGCTCAGCCCATCCAGCAGCTCCCATGGCACTGCCTCCTCGGCCAGCCGCTCAATCAGAAATGTCGGCGTGCCGGTCTCGTACCACCAAGGCTTGAATTCGCGGTCCGCGAGCAGCAACAGCACATCAAAAGGGTTGTAGACCCTCTCCGCCCCGCCCCAGCTGTAGCCGTTGTACCAGTCGCGGATCCGGTCTCTGTCGAGGCCTTCGAGTTCCCGGGCGAAGACAGAGTCCAGATCGCTCTCCGCGTAGCCGCAGATCGACGAGTACCTCGGGCTGAGGGTGATGTCCCGGAGATTGTTCAGTCCTGAGAAGAGGCTCACCTTCGAGAACTTGCTCACACCGGTCAGGAAGCAGAAGCGCACGTGATCGTCGCAATCCTTGATCACGGAGTAAAGACCGCGCAAATATTCCCGGTTGGCCCGCGCGATTGCCGGTTCGTCCATCGCGTCGAGAATGGGCTTGTCGTACTCGTCCACTAGGACTACGACGCGCTGGCCGCTCCCAGAATGCAGACGTCGGATCAGGTTCCGAAACCGCCCGCGAACAGTGCCGTCGGCCTGCGTCAAGCCGTGCCCGCCCTCGACAGCCCGAAGCTGCTCGCTGATGTCGGCCTCCAAGTCCCCGGCCAGTTTCGCGTGTACCCCGCCAAAGGAAAGCCGCACAACTGGATGGCGCACGGACCAGTCCCAGCGACGCTCCGCCTCCAGCCCGTCGAATAGTTCCCGGTTCCCTTCGAAGAGTTCCTTCAGCGTGTTCACCAGCAGGCTCTTGCCGAAGCGGCGGGGCCGGGAAAGAAAGTAGTGGGTCCCCTCTCTGACGAGCTGCAGAACGAAACCGGTCTTGTCCACGTAGTGGCAATCGTCCTCCCGGAGTTTCCGGAACGATTGCACGCCGATCGGCAGGCGGCGCATGGCTTGGTGCGCGAGCATCGTCTGTCCCTGCCGGGCTCTAATTCTATTTCAGCTGGTCCAGCCCCGTGCTGCCGCATGCGCTTGGACAGCGCGTCCGGAGCCACTCGCCGAGGACGAGGCGACCGGCGCTTGGCCCTTCCCTCACGCTCACAGGTATGGCTCCCTCACCGGCAGCACTCGCGCTTGCACGGCTGCCATTGCCGACAGTGGGCGCGACTTGCGCGCCCGCGCACTTCATCCGCCGTTGCACCCATTCCGGCCGGGCTGCCACGGCGGGGGCCCCTCACCCGATCAGGTCGGTCTTGACTTCTCCCTCTACGTCCGTCAGTCGGAAATCGCGCCCGCTGTGGCGGTAGGTGAGGCGCTCGTGGTCCAGGCCCAGCAGGTGCAGCATCGTTGCGTGAAGGTCCCGGACATGAACCCTGTCCTCAACCGCCCTGAAGCCGAATTCGTCGGTCGCCCCGTAACGCACTCCCCGGCGAAACCCGCCGCCCGCCGCGATCACGCTGAATCCGTGGTTGTTGTGGTCGCGGCCCGCGTGAAGCTTCGTGACCCCCGCGATCTCTACCGTGGGCGTCCTGCCGAACTCGCCGCCGATCAGCACGATGGTTTCGTCCAACAGCCCGCTCGCGTCCAAGTCCTCGATCAACGCCGCCATCGCCCCGTCCGACCTCGCCGCCAGCTTCCGCATGTGCTGGATGTCGTCGTGTGTGTCCCACGGCTGCATGTTCCCGTAATAGACCTGCACGACGCGCACGCCACGCTCGACAAGCCGGCGGGCAATCAGGCATCCTTGGGCAAAGTCGCCCTCACCGTACCGGGCGCGCGTCTGCTCGGGTTCCAGCCGCACGTCGAACGCATCGCTCGCTTCGGCCTGCATGCGGAAGGCGACCTCCATCGAGTGGATCGCCGCCTCAAGCTGGGGCGCCGAGCCCTCCCGCTCAAGATGGATGGCGTTGAGCCTTCCCAACAGGTCCAGCTGCTCCCTCTGGGCGTGCATTGACTGGTTCGCATTGCGCAAGTAGGGCACGAGCTTGGCCGGGTCGATCTCTGCATTGCGGACGTAGGCGCCTTGGTACACGCCCGGCAAGTACGCCGAAGTCCACAGCTGGGGCCCCACGACCGGATAGCCGGGGCAAAGCACCACGAACCCCGGAAGGTCTTGGTTCTCCGTGCCCAATCCGTACGTCAGCCACGAGCCGTACGAAGGGTGTCCCGCGATCCTCTGCCCGCAGTTGAACATGAACAGCGATGGCTCGTGGAAGGGGACGTCGGTGTGCATCGAGTTGATCACGAGGCATCTGTCGATGACCGATCCGAGCTGGGGAAAGATCTCGCTGATCGGGATCCCGCTCTGGCCCTGCGGCGCGAACTCGAAGGGCGACTTCATCAGCGCGCCCGTCTTGCGCTCTGTGCGCAGGTTGCCCCCCGGGTAGGGCTGCCCGTCGAACTTGGCCAGCTGCGGCTTGTGATCGAAGCTGTCGACGTGCGAGGGTGCGCCGTTGAGGAACAGGTGGATGACGTGCTTCGCCTTCGGCTCGAAATGCGGCGCCTTCGGAGCCAGCGGCGACGGCTTCGACGCGCCCGCGAGCGTTGTCGAGAGCCCGACCATCCCCAGCCCGGCGCCGGTTGACCGCAGCAGGTGCCGCCGCGTGAACTTAGTTGACATAGCGGATCTCATTGGAACTCAACCAGACCTGCGCAAGGCGCGGCCATGCATTGTCCGAACTCTCTACGAAGCTCTTGGCGAGCGCCGCCTCCTCCTCGGTTGGCGGCCTCGCGAACAGGAGCTGGTAGCCGAAGCGGACCCGGTCCTCCGTCCGGGCCCCGGCTTCGCGCAGGATGCGCCCGGCAAGCGCCTCCGCCTGCGTCACCAGCAGTTCGCTGTTCAGGAAGAACAGCCCCTGCAGGGGCGTGTTCGTCCCGAAGCGCTGTGGACTGGTGCGATTGGGATTCGGAAAATCGAAAAGCCCCAGCCGCACGTCCAAGCGGCGCCGGCTTACGAACCCGTACACCGTACGCGCCCGGATCCCGACCTCGTCCCACGGCTGCGGAGGGCCGCCGGCGGAGTTCTTGAGGCTTCCCGCGAACATCAGAATGGAGTCCACCAGGCCCTCCGCGTCCAGGCGGAGCCGGTTTGCCCGCCAGAGCAGCCGGTTCTCAGGGTCGGCTTCCGCGCTGGCAGGGACATCGGCGACCGCCCGCCTGTAGGCGCGAGTGAGAAGGATCTCGCGGTGCAAGGCCTTCAGGGACCACCCGCTCTCGATCAGCCGCCCTGCCAGATAGTCCAGCAGTTGCGGGTGGGTGGGGCGTTCGCCCATCGCTCCGAAGTTGCTGGGAGTGCGGACGATTCCCCGACCGAAATGGTGCATCCACACTCGGTTCGCCATGACTCGAGCCGTCAGCGGATTCTCCGGCGACGCGATGGCCCGCGCAAGATCGAGCCTCCCGCTGCCCGTCGCGAATGCCCGGGGCTCGCCTTCGCTGAGGATCTCGAGGAACCGCCGCGGCACCTCGTCGCCGAGGTTGTCCGGGCTGCCCCGGATGTGTACATGCTCGTTCGACGGGTCCGCCTTGTCGGCCAAGGCGTGCAGGAACGGATACTTCGGCGGGATTGCCTTCTCGAGCGCAGCTAGGCGTTCCCTGCTGTGTGAGACGTGGTCCCGCCAGATGCCGCCAAGAAACCGCTCCAGCCCCTCGCCCCGGTGATACAGGACTCCCGTCTCGGCGAGCTTGGGAAGTTGTCTGGAGTTGCCCGACGCCACATCGTTCCACAGGTAGAAGTCGTCTCTCGGAAGTGCGAGCAGGGCCGTGCGGCGGATGTTAGAGGCGGAATGGTCGCCCCGCAGGCGTATGTCGTTCTCACGTTCGATGCGCTGCTTCTCCGCGATCAGGCGCAGGACCTTTTCCTGCAAGCGCTCGGCGAAGCGTTCGACGGCCTCGATTGGGCCGCCGCTCTCCAGCAGTGCCTTCCACTCGTCCAGGTGCGAGTGCTGTTTTGGCCATCCGTTCAGATAGTCCGCCCAGCGCTCCAGCGTCTCTTGGTCCAAGCCTCGGCTGGCCGCCAGCGCCACCAGATCCCTGCCCTCAGGGCCGATGGCGGCCCAAGCCGCGACGACGTACTCAGACGTCCGGGCTGCCAGCGCATCAACCAGTCCTTTGGACTGGGTGTCCAGGAACTTCTCCAGCCGACCCTTCTCTTCGTCGAACCGAGACTTGCGGTTGTCGTAGGCCTCTACAACGGCCTGTTCCGCCAGCGCGTGCTCCGTCGGCTCGCTGCTGTTGAACACTCCCAGCAGAGCGTAGTAGTCCTCGGTCGGGATCGGGTCGAACTTGTGGTCGTGGCACTGGGCGCAGGCGATGGTCAGCGCAAGGAAGCCCCTTCCCGTCACGTCGATCCTGTCGTCTTGGAACTTGGGGCTCAGGCCGAACATCCCCAACCCCGCGATCAGCTGCTCGCGGTCCCAGCGCCTGGTCTCGTCCTCCGGTAGCTTGTCCGCCGCGAGCTGGGCCTTGACGAAGAGGTCGTAGGGCAGATCTTGGTTTAACGCTTCGATCACCCAATCGCGGTAGCGCCAGGCGTTCTCGTAGGGCTCGTCTTGGGTCGAGTTGAGCCGATCGTCCGAGTACCGCGCGACATCGAGCCAGTGCCTGCCCCATCGCTCCCCGTAGTGCGGCGAGGCGAGGAGCCGGTCGACGAGGCGCTCGAACGCCTCCGGGGCTTCGTCCGCCAGAAACGTGTCGACCTGCTCGGGCGTTGGCGGGAGACCCGTGAGGCTGTAGTGCACCCGGCGGACCAGCCTGCGCTTTCCCGCCGGCGGCGCCGCTTGCACGCCGGCTTCCTTCAATCTCGCGTCGATGAACCTGTCGATGGGCGATCCGCTCCCCGGCGGAGGTTGCACGCGCTGGATGGGCCGGAATGCCCAAAAGCTCCGGTGGTCGTCCGTGATTACAAGCTTGCCGTCCGTGCCAGTAGTGGCAAGGCCCGCCGCCGGCCACGCGGCACCTGCCTCGACCCACTTCGTCAGGACCGCGACCTCTTCCGCCGACAGCTGTTCGGTCGGCGGCATTCTCAGCCGCTCATCGGTGTACCGGACGGCCTTGATCAACAAGCTCCGCTCGGGTGCCCGCGGCTCAACCGCCGGGCCGGACTGCCCGCCCCGCAACAGTGCTTCCCGCGAGACCATCTCCAGCCCGCCCATCTTGGTCTGGGTGTGGCACGCGAAGCACTTCTCCGCGAGGAGCGGCCGCACACGCGTCTCGAAAAACTCGGCCGGGCCCTGCCCGCTGGCCGGCGCAATGCCCACCCATAGAAGCGTGAGCACGAGCGGTGGCAGGGCGGGCCCGCAAGTGGGGAGCCGATCTGGGGAGGTGGCCCAGGCTTCCGGACGCGAGGGAGCCTCGTTTGGTTGAGCGGAAGTTGGGGCTGCGGACTTCACAGCCATCCCAGAGCCGTCCCTCAGGTCGTCCATCCCACCGCCATTCATCGTACAGCCGTTTTCTCAGAAGCGGGAACCGAGATTCGCGCAGAACCGACGTGTCCCGCCGCCGGAATCAACCGAGAATGCGGAGTCAGTGATCGCAGAGCCAAGGCTTGCGCTCTGCTCCCCACATCGCTGTTGTCATCTCCGCCGATCTGTCAGGTCTCGATTTCGGCGCGGGCTGTCTCGCTCGCCAGATGCCGGCTTCTGGCGGCTGCGGCTGCCGCTGCAGGCCAAGGCTTGGTCGAACTTGGGGGTCATGGTCCGAGGTCATCCATGAATGTTCGCGAGAAGTCTCATGACGTATTCAAATGCAGACGGTCTCGCATGGGCTAGAACCTAGAGTTCGGACTGTCGCTTGCGTCCCGTGCCAGAATCCAGCCGTTCCTTCCACTTGCTCGCATCGCAAGAAGGGATGCTCAGCCATGGAAGGACCGCACGCCCGATCAACCGAGAACGCGCTTGGCTGCGTTCGTACGTGCAGTCGGTCGGCCTCGCGTGTCGGGGTCCGGCGCGGAGCCGGGAAAGTCGGCAACAAACATTCGGAGGGATAGCGCCGATCCGGATCACGGCGCGGAGAACCTCGGATCCTGGACACGCCGAGGACCAATTTGGCATCCCATTGGAACCGGGCGCGGGAGGCGATCTGGCATGACACTCGGCATTCGACCCTTTGCTCGCGGGCTCCACGATGTCGGAGACCGATGCTACGCGTGGATCCAACCCGACGGGGGCTGGGGCTGGAGCAATGCGGGGCTCGTCGTGGACGGCGACCGGAGCCTGCTCGTGGACACCCTGTTCGACCTCAAATTGACACGCGCAATGCTCTCGGGCATGCGTGATGCGGAAGCTGCTGCCACGCGCAGATTCGACACATTGGTGAACACCCACGCCAACCCCGACCACTGCAACGGGAACGAGCTGGTGGCAGAGGCGGAGATCATCGCCTCCAAGGCTGCGGCCGAGGAGATGGGCTCCCAGACTCCAGATCGGCTGGTCGCTCTCATGCGTCAGGCACCGGGTATGGGAGAGACGGGCCAATTCCTCATCGACGCGTTCAGCGCCTTTGACTTCGACGGGATCAGGCAAACCCTTCCGACGACCACCTTCGTGGGCGAATTCCGGACGCGCGTCGGCGACAAGCCAATCGTCCTCAAGCAGTTCGGCCCTTGCCACACCACAGGTGACATTTTGGTCTGCGTGCCGGACGACCGGCTCATGTTCAGCGGCGACATCCTGTTCATCGAGAGCCACCCAATCCTGTGGGTGGGTCCCATTGCGAACTGGATCGCGGCCTGCGACCACATGCTGGAGCTACCCCTTGAGATTGTCGTCCCCGGCCACGGTCCTCTCACCGACAAGCGTGGTGTCCGGGCCGTGCGCGACTATCTGGTGTATGTGCGGGACGAGGCCAAGGCCCGCTTCGACGCTGGTCTCAGCGTCTACGACGCGGCTATGGACATCTCGCTCGCCGATTTCGATTCGTGGGGCGACGCGGAACGGATCGCCGTCAACGTCTTGACGTTATATCGCGAATTCGGCTCGATTGAGCCTCCGGCCGATCCGTTCGACTTGATGGCCAAGATTCGCAGGGAGCGAGCATTCTGATCAGCCAGCCAGCGTCTCAGCGAGCCGGTCCGGCAACTTGGTCTCGACGCTCGCCATCGACGCATCCGGCCTTGGCCTCAATGACCTTTTGCATCCGGACAAGCAAGTCTGAGCGGTAGTACGTGGCCTCGACCTTGTTCCTTGCCAGATGGGCCAGCGACTGTTCGGCGAACACGAGCGCCATGCCCGTCTCCGATGCAGCAGTTGCGGAAGGGGGACCTCATCCCGCGGGGTGGTCCCTCGATGCCACGACGCCGAGGCAAGGTGCCGAGAATTGAGGCGTCGACAGCGGAACTCACTGCCAAGGCTTGGCCTCGATGTGGGCGGCGGGAATGGTCGAGACTTCGAGCTCGATCTCCTCTTGCGGCGCGCCCGGGATCTCTCTTCTCCCCTACCTTCAGATGAGGAATCATCGTTTCTCCGCACCTGCCGCCCTACCCAGCGGCACGCCAAGACCAACCATTAGCGCGCCTGTCTTCCGAGCGGTCAGCCACGGCGAGCGCCAGGATGTCCGTGGAGGCCCAGCCGAGGTCGCGAGCTTGGCGTAGCTATGCCACCGACCGTTGGGCGCCCTCGCAATGGCTGTATCGCCATTGGTCGAAGGGCAGACGCATGTAGGCGGCGCGGCCCGTCGGACGATGGCACCCCCTCGCGTCCCGCAGGACTGCAGGATGGGATTGCCTTGTCTTGGTTATCAGTTGCTGATAACCTACTGGGTGGCCGTACCTGACCGGGATCCGGGGCTGAACACGCTCCTCGACCTCCATGGCGAGACGCTGTTCGTGGACGATTCGGGGCACTGGGTAAAGTTCGTGGTCGTGCGGACCAAAGTGACTCCGGAGCGGCCACACGGCCTCAGCTATTGGTTGACGCTGCACGCACCGAATGGCTCCAGGCTGGTCGGATTCGACAATGCGCACCCGGTGAGGGCGCGGCGGGGGCCAACGGGCGCAGCACGACCATCGGCATCGGCTGAGTACGACCCGGAGTTACGAGTACGAGGACGCGGCCACGCTGCTTGCGGATTTCTGGAAGGAAGTGGACCAAGTGCTTCGAGAAGGAGGATCGATCCCATGAAGACACTGAAGATCGGCATCGCCAGCTACGCTCAGATGAAGGCACGCACCATGGCCATCGCCCGTGGCGAAGACACGCCCGCGAAGGGTGATCCCAAGGTTTGGTTCACCTCGATCGATAGCTTTGCGAAACTGCTGTCCGAGCATAACCGACAACTCTTGGAACTGATTGCCCGTGAACGACCAGGTTCGATCACAGAGCTTGCGGAGCTGGCGGGACGCAGCAAATCGAACCTTTCGCGAACTCTGAAGACCATGTCGCACTACGGACTCGTGGAATTGCAGCCGGGCGGGCGCGGCACGCTCGTGCCGCAAGTTCCCTATGAGCGGGTGAGGCTCGATGTCTCGTTGACGGGGACGACGAGTAGCTCGGTCGGTGTCAGCCCGTGAGGTTCAAGCGCATCGTTCCGTGGATCCGCCTGGCATCGAAGGCGCTCCGGAAGCGAGCCCGGGAAGCGCTGGACTTAGCCAGAGCCGCTACCTCGCCTCGGCGTCCTCTCGAACAACGTCGTGCTGCTTGATCCAGTCTCGCAAGGCGTGGTCGATCCGTGTCTGCCAACCGCGCCCTCCGGCACGAAAATGAGCGATGACCTCTTGGGACAACCGGATGGTGGTCGACACTTTTGGTCGCGCCTTCGGTGGTCGGCCCCGACGGACAGGCGCTTGGGCGAACTTCGCCGGCCAGCCGTCCTTCGAGAGATCAGGAGCGGTGTCGGAATCAAAACCTCGGACCGTAGAGCCGTCGTTCTCGTTCATTCGCCCTCCTCATGCTGATCATCCTGCGTGCGTCGTCGCGGCGCGTCCAGACCAGTACGACCATCACTTTGTCCAGAAGGCCGATGGTGATGTAGCGAACCTCGCCGTAGTCCTGCCGGTCGTCCTCAACCGTCAGCGTCTTGCCGGCGAACACATCCGCTGCCCGGGCCATGTCCAGCCCTCGGGCGCCGATCGTCGCGGCACGTTTCGCCGCGTCGAATTCGATCCGCAGGATAAATGTTACTACAGAAAATGGGATGCCGGGTCCGGTCGCTAGTGCTTGCGCCAAAACCCTTCGTGCTCCTTATACATAGGCAAACCTGACCC
>JAPPMC010000172.1 GCA_028819235.1 Bryobacterales bacterium | reverse complement strand
GGACTTGACCGAGCGGAAAATTAGGCTCTAATCTGTTCCGTGAAAATCAGTGTTGGTCAGTGTGCGACCCTGCCCATGCAACGAGACTGCGCATCGCGGAGCTTGGCACCCTTGGCCAGCTATATATGCGGACTCCAATAATATGGTCCCCCTTCCAAGTTGGTATTAAACGTTCTCTTTAACAATTGCGACGCATACCTGCGTCTCGTCCGAAGGCGAAGTCCGCATCGGCCGGCTCGTCCACCAAGGGCCCTGTGGGATGGCTCAGTTCTCGCTCTTGGGAAGGTTCTCGGCAATCGGCAACTGCGCGTCAGGTCTCAATGGGCCGATAATGGACGCGCTTGAAGTGAGGGCCGCAGGAACATGAACGTTGTCCGGGAGAACATGCTGTGTCGGCGGTGGCGGAGACGAGCCATTGCGTGTTTGCCGCTCGCCTGTTTGATTTGGCTGTCGGTACCGATCCGTGCAGAGTCGG
The DNA here is from genome assembly GCA_028819235.1 of Bryobacterales bacterium. Lineage (GTDB taxonomy): Bacteria > Acidobacteriota > Terriglobia > Bryobacterales > UBA6623 > VXMF01. Next base: position 96,321 of record JAPPMC010000172.1, on the reverse strand, counting down.
GGGTGGATCCGAGAATCTCGTCTCGGGCAATTGTCGGAGAAGAGGCCTGGTCGCAGCAATGGAGCATGGATCGGTCTGAGGTGGTTTCGCTGACCATTCGACTGGAGCAGCCTTCCGGCCTGCCGCCAAACGGTCGCGTTGAGATTTCCTTCGACGGTCCGGCGTTGGCCGAAGATTCGCGCCGTGAGCGCCCTAGTGATCCGACCGTACGGGCAACAAATGCCTGGAAAAAGGTGCTGCACGCGCTGGATCCCGACGTGCACGTCATCTACAGGGCCCCAGTCTCCGGACAGTACAACCTAAGGATTGGGGCGCTGCGGGAGCGCCCCCAGCCACTTGGCGCGATTCCCCACGACACCGGGTTGGCTCCACTGTCAACTCCGTTGCCCGCCCGCACGCCGGCGCTTCGGGACGTGGCCGTCGCAGTGGACGTACGACCGCTGGGCCGGCTGGCGTCAGGGTCGGTCGTGCTCGAGGCCGAACCCAACAATGCCCCCGAGCAGGCCACGGACTTGCGGTTGTCCGACGCGGACGAGAGCGGAACGCTGTACGTGATCGCCGGCGCTGACGACCTCGAGTACTACAACAACACGCTCACCGGCCAGACGCCCGATGACTGGTACCGCATCGAGCACACCGGGCAGGAGCCGAAGTATCTGAGCGCCAACCTGCAGATTGTCGAACCCGTTGTCAGCGCACGCATCCGCTTCTACAAGGAGGGACATCCCAGCGAAGAGGAACTTCGCGAGCGCGAACTCCCGAACAGCTACGACTTCTCCAACTTCAATCCCGTTCCCTACGTACACCCGCCGGCAACGGTGATACCCGGCCCCGTCCCGGTCTTTACCTATGAGGACGGCCGGGCCATCAACGAGAGGGCCCACCAGCAGGACCGGTCCTTCCGAACCTTCGTGACCCGCCGGATTGAACCGGGCGAGACCTACTACCTGAGGGTGGAGGCGAACCAGCCCCAGTATGAGCTGCAGGTGCGCATGTTCGACCCCGCGCCATACAACGACCCGGTCGAGGCTGTCCGCCAGGCTGTCCACTACCACTTGGCCGAGATTGATGCATGGCTGATACACCGCCCCCGCAACATCGCTCTTCACCGCAGAGTGCGGGATGCAACGGCACTATTCGGCGAGAACTGCATGAGCTGCCACACCCAGAGCGCTGTCTGGGGGGTGGCAGACGCCTTCAGGAACGGCTATGGACCGGTCGGTGTCGAGCAGAACTATCGCAGGCTCGTCAACACGATGTACGAGTCCTTGCGCCTCACAAACGAACTCAAGCACGCGGCGGTCAACACGAGCGTCGCGCCCAACGATCTCGGGGACGGTCCCGCGGGGACGCGGGTAGCAGGCCGCAACATAGTTCTCCACGAGCGCACTCACGCCCCCAAGAAGCTGCACGCTCACTGGCAGCGACGGACTGCGAATTACGTTCTGCAGACCGCGGATCCCAAGGGCATCAACGCGGCGGGCCGCGGATCGAACTTTGGCCCCAACGTCGTTTTCAAGTTCGCGGCCGAGGTGCTCGAGCGCGCATGGCGCGACAGCGGCGATCCCCGCTACTTCTTCGGGATCGAGGAGAAGGGCCGCAAGATCCTCGGTACGGCCGACGACATCAGGGTGACCGACGACTATGGCCACCGCATCGAGTTCGTCCACCGGGTCTGGCCGAACGACTACGTGGAACGGGTCGGTCGGCTGACGGGTTCGGCCAGGCGGATCGAGCTAGCCCGACGGCTCGACGCCGAACTGCGAGCGAGAGCGCAGCAGGACATTCAGAGGCTGCTTGTCCTACAAAGGGAGGACGGAGGATGGGGCTTCGAGCCCGGCAAGGCCGGCAAGGATGGCCAGTGGCTGCGCCCCGAGCGCGACCACAGCTACCCGGCCGCAACGGCGGTCGCGCTGATCGCTCTGGAGTCGGCCGGTTACGAGGCGGACCACCCAGCAGTGCAGCGGGGCGTCCGCTGGCTGTTGCGCAACCAATACCCATACGGACTCTGGAATGCTGCCGCAGCCACGGGATTCGTCACCACTGCTTACGCCATTCGCGCACTCAGCCGGCTTCACCCGGCACCGGCCGACCGTCCGACGGCCGATCCTCGACCATCTGGACCGGAAACCTTCATGGAGTCGCTGGCCAGGGCCAGGAACGAGCAGGCTGCCGCAGATCCCTCGCTCGTTGCCTCGTATCGAGAATTCGCGGCGAGCGCCCATCCCCACCTCCGCTACTACGGCTTGCTAGGGCTGGGGGCGGCGCTGGCCAAGGACTCGGTCGGCACATTGGTCGAGCACCTCGGGGATCCCGTCAAGGCCTGCCGGGAGGCCGCTCTCTGGTCGTTGCGGCAGGTCCTGCTGGACGGCTCGGGCTGGGATGAGCTGTTCCTGGCCTACCGGTCAGGAGACGACCGCGTCAGACAATCGGTGATGCAGGCCCTCGTCACGCGGGCCCACATGGCCGGGGCCGGACTGCAGGGGAAGCTTCGAAATCTATCGGCTGTGCTGACCTCGGGCATGGTCGACCGGCACGCCGGCGTCCGGGCCTACGCGTTCAAGGCAGCTTGGCACTGGTGGGTCTGGAACCCCGAAGTACGAGAACCCCTTAGCCAGGCTTGGATCGACGCCCTAGTGCGGGAAGAGCCAGAGGCCCATGTGGCTATGGCTCTGCGCTATTCCACGATCTCGCTGTTCATCGTCAATGGGCAGGTGAACAACATCACCAGACCAGAATTCTCGGGCCAGCAGTATCCCGAGCTCGCGCCGCTGTTCGAAGAGCTCGCCGAATGGCGGCGGAGCGCCCCGCCCGCTGAGCGCATGCTCCTCGACCGCAGGCTGGCCGCGATGGCCGCGTCCCACTACATGGAGCGGGCGAACCAGCAGAGTCCCGGGCAGTTCGCCTACAGCACTCCGGGAGCCACCGAACTGTTCGGAGAAGCTGTGCTGGCTGTCTATCAGGATGGTTCCGGCGACCCGAGCATTCCATGGCGATCGATCGCGCTTGAAGGTGCGCGGAACATCACGCACAAGCCGCTGCAGGACGTGATTCTGGGCCTGTTGCTCCAGGGCGACCCGGAATCTGTAGCGGTTGCGGCCAGGGCACTCTCAAATCCCGGCGAACTGTCGCTCCGCGCGACCGTGCGAACACTCTCGCCGCTGCTGGCCGTGCTCCGCGACTTCGCCGGAACAGGCCGTCACGAGGACGCCGAAGCGCTCGCAGGGTTCCTGTCCCGCGTGAATTGGGACTTCGAAGGGGTCAGCGGGGAACAGGAGGCCGAGTTCTACCGGCTCCTGCTGAGTGGCGGTGACCTGCCGCTTGCGAGAGTCGCGCCACCGGCCACGCTGCTCGGCAAGCCAGCTGCGACCCCCGGGGCAGGAGGCACGCCAGACTACGTCCCCCTGGTTGCGCGGATTCTCGGGGAGAACCGCTCGCTGCACCGGCGCGAAGCGTTCAACCACCTGTCTGCCGATCCACGGTTGTGGCTTGACTCGACGGAGTGGATGGTGGCCTACCGGGAGGGTGGCCAGAGCGCCCGGGAGGCCGTCGAAGGGGCCATAGAGGCCGAGGAGCTGCGGATCGAGGAACTGACATTCGGTCGCACCACTGAGCAGGCCATTCCCGGCGGGGTTGCCAGCGACAACGCGGCACTGATCTGGGAAGAGGGCAAGGTCGGGGCGCACGTCACCTTCGCCGTGCCAGTGCCGGAAGCAGGGCAGTACGAGCTGATCGGCAGCTTTCTGTACGGGGCATCCCACGGCATCGCGAGGGTCGACTTCGGCGGCGAACCGGTACTGGACCAGATGGACTTCTACCGCCGAGAGGTCACCTCCACCGGTCCCATGAGGCTTGGCACCTTCGAGATCGAGGGCAGCACTGCGCCACTGACGGTGACCATGCTCGGGACGAATCCGGAGGCCGAGCCCGAGCTCAAGTTCGGCCTCGACTTCGTCAAGTTGGCGGAGCCGGTTGCGGACAATGCCGGCACCAGCGGAGCACTAGAAGAAACGGGTTCCGCCGACCCGGTCGCTGAGGGCAAGAGGGCGGTCGTCGCGATGTTCGTCAAGTGGTTCTCGCCCACAGCTGGCCGTCAGGCCCGGGACAAGGCATCGCTGCTGGCGGCATCGCCTACGCTGCGCCGCAACCCTGACGTCCGGCGGGCCGTGACCCAGCACGTCGACAGTGAGACGGTGGCCCGGATCCGCACGCGGCTGCGCAACCTTCTCGAGACCGACGGTACGCGCTACCGGGAGCAGCTTCGCGAGCTGATCGTCGGCCAGTTCGCCGACGCTGGAGCCGAGACTCGCCCGCTCACCGCGGCGGACGACTTCTTGGGGGATATCCTCCACTTCCGCGACTACGTCTTTCCGGAGATGGCACGCATCAACCCCTCCGACAACCGCGCGTGCATAACATGCCACGGCGTGCCGGGCCGTGTCCCGACGCTGTACCTCAACCCTCCTGACGACTCCGGGCACATCGCCCCGGCGGAACTGCTCGAGAATTACCGCAAGCTGCAGGCGCGTGTGGACCTGGAACAGCCGGAGCGCAGCATCCTGCTTCGCAAGCCGCTCAATGTACAGACTGGCCAGGAAGAGGGGCACCAGGGTGGTGTTCGATTCGTGCCCGAGGATGAGGGCTACCGGATGCTGCGCGACTGGGCCCAGAAGCAGGCCCGGCTTCAGCGTCCCGCCGAGTGACCGTGGGCCGGCTCGAGTAGGCCGGCAGTTCGCGGAGGGTCGTCGCCGTCCGGCCTAGCTCGCCGAGGCGTGGTAAGATTCAAACAGACGTTTGAATCATTCAATGTCTGGCAGGGCCGCAACCAAGGACTTGGTGCTGGACGCGGCTGAGGCGCTATTCAGTGCGAAGGGAGTTGACGGGGTGTCCCTCCGTACGCTGACAAAGGAGGCTGGAGTCAATCTGGCGGCCGTGCACTACCACTTTGGATCCAAGGAAGAGGTCGTGAAGGCCGTATTTGCCCGCAGAATCCGGCCGATGAACCGAGAGCGCCTTGCAATGCTCGACGCCCTTGAGGGCAGCGGCAGGCCGGAGGTCGAGGAGATCGTGACGGCGCTGGTCGCGCCTGCGCTGCGGCTGGCGGGCGATTCGCCCGACCGCCAGCGGTTCATGAGGCTCTGCGCCCGGCTGTACTCCGAACCTGCCGAGTATTTGCAGCAGCTCTACGTGGACGAGTTCAGCCAGGTGATCGACCGCTTTGAGCGGGTCTTCCGGTCGGCGCTCCCGTCCCTGTCCCGGGCGGAGGTGCGCCGCCGGATGCACTTCGTCGTAGGCCTCTTGGTTCACACTATGCTGAATTCTGCGCCGGTCCGAAGGTGGACCTCCGGCGCTTGCGATCCTGCGGACGCGGAATCGACCCTCGCCGCAATCGTTAGCTTCGCCGCTGCGGGCATGCGCGCCCCGGTGCCCGACCCTCCGGATGGCGTCCGTGCTGCTGTCACCTGATCCGATGAAGCGACAATTCCTCCCGACCTTGGCGGCTACCGTGCTCCTTAGCGCCTGTACCAAACCTCCGCAGCTGCCGAGGCACGACTTTCTGGTCCCCGCGCCTCCCGAGATCGGCTCTCCAGGGGCAGCCCCGATGCCACCCGCTGATCCGGAGTGGTGGACGTATCTGGACGCCCCGGGCCTGGACGCAGCCGTGCGCAGGGCGCGGGACTGCAGCCCCGGCGTGCGCGCCGCTAGGGAGCGTCTCGAGGCCGCGCTGCAGGAGGTCGTCATAGCGAGAGCGGCAAGCGTGCCCGAATTGAGCGTTGGGGCCAACCGGTTGCGCCAGCGGCAGAACTTTGTCGGCCTTCCATTCCCCGGTCTGGCGGACCGTGTCCTCAGCAACACCTTCAGCAACTCCGGCCTTTCGTTCAACATTTCTTGGGAGGCCGACATTTGGAAGCGCGTGGCGGCGGGCAAGCTCGGCGCCGACACGGCCGCGCAGGCCCGCGGTCTGGACGTCGACTGGCTGATGCTGTCGGTCACCGCGCAGGTGGCCAAGGCGTGGTTCGCCGCGGTGGAGGCTCGGCAGCAGGTCGGGATCGCCGACCGGCTACTGGCCCACGACGAAGTCGTGCTGGCCCGGACGTTGGAGCGCTATCGGTCCGGGCGGCGATCGCCCGTCGATGTGCGAATCGCCGAGGCGGCCATTGAACGCTCCAAGGCCACAGCGCATCAGCGCCGACAGGCATTGGATGCGCTCGTGCGCCAAGTAGAGGTACTCACGTGCGAGGTGCCTGCTGGCAATCTCCCCGTGCCTCGCCGGCTGGCGGCACTCTCGGAGCCTGTGCCGCCGGGACTAAGCTCCGAAATCCTGTACCGTCGGCCGGACTTGGCCTCGGCGGAGCGGGAAATCTTCGCGGCGGACACTCGCATAGTCCAGGCACAGGCGGCGCTGAAGCCTTCGTTCAGCCTCACGACCGCTCTAGGCACGTCGAGCAACACCCTGCTGGATCTCGTCAATCCTGGACTGCAGGTCTGGAACTACGCGCTTGGCGTCGCGCAGCCGCTCTTCAACAGGGGCCGACTGGAGGCCAATGTGCGGGTCACCGAAGCGCGAGCCCGGGAGGCCGTGGCGAACTACGAATCGCGAGTGTGGACCGCCTATCTCGAGGTCGAGACGGCCCTTGCCTCAGAGGCCAGCCTTCGGGATCAGGAAGCGCGCCTGCGGGCGGCCCTCGGGCTCACGGAACAAGCTCGCGCAGAGGCCGAGTCACGCTTCGAGGCGGGTCTGGGAGACCTGTTCGCCGTGCTCAACCTGCAAAGGTCCGTCCTCGAGTCCGAGAGTGGCCTGCTGAGCGTGCAGCGGGCGCTCTACGACAACCGTGTGGACCTGCACCTGGCGATCGGTGGCGGATTCGGCAGTGCGCTATTGGACAGCACTGCGGACTAGGAGGATTGAATGAGCCGAGTTCGACTTGTGCTGATGGCCGTGCTGCCGCTGGGCGTGCTCTTGGTCGGGGGCATGATTGCCAAGGGACTGCTGGACTCGTACGAGCCGCCGAAGCCCCAGCCGATCGAAGTGCGGCCGCCGCTCGTCAGTACCATGCGAGCGGAGAAGGTCGACCACACATTCATCGTCGAGGCCGAGGGGACCGTCGCCCCGCGTACTGAGTCGCAGCTCGTGCCGGAGATCTCGGGGCGGGTCATGCAGGTTTCCCCGTCGCTGGCGGTGGGTGGATTCTTCGACGAGGGAGACGTGCTCCTGCGCATTGAATCTCGCGTGTACGAACTGCTGGTGACGCGAGCGCGGGCATCGATCGAGCAGGCCCGCCTGCGGCTGGTGACGGAGCGGGCCGAGGCGGATCTGGCGCGGAAGGAGTGGGACGCCGTCGGTCGCGGAGAGCCGTCTCCGCTCCTGTTCCGCGAGCCGCAGATCGCCGAGGCCCAGTCCAGCCTTGAGGCGGCCGAGGCAACGCTGGCGCAAGCGGAGTATGACCTTGAGCGCACAGCGCTGCGGGCCCCATTCGCCGGGAGGGTCCGCTCCAAGCAGGTCGATGTCGGGCAGTTCGTCCAGCGCGGCATGGCGCTGGCAACCCTTTATTCCGTGGATGTCGCTGAAGTCCGGCTGCCGATCCCAGACGCCGATCTTGAGTACTGCAACCTGCCCTTGGCGTACCGCGATGTCTCATCTGCGGCGGCGGGCCCTGCCGTACAGCTGACCGCGCGCTTTGCGGGCAGGGAGCATTCCTGGCAAGGCCGGATCGTGCGGACAGAAGGTGAGATCGACCCGCGGACACGCATGGTGAACGCCATAGCGCAAGTGCAGGATCCCTACGCGCGTGGTCGCGACTCGGGAAGGCCCCCGCTGGCCGTAGGAATGTTCGTACGTGCCGAGATCCAAGGCATTCGGGCACGAGGAGTCGTAGCCCTCCCACGGTCGGCCCTGCGCTCGGAGGACGCGGTGTACGTGGTCGGACCCGACAATCGTCTCGACATCCGGCAGGTAGCGGTCATGCGCTTGGAAAGGGATGCCGTGCTGATCCGAGGCGGGCTGCAGGAAGGCGAGCGCGTTTGTCTCTCTCCCCTGGAGACGGCCGTTCAGGGGATGCTTGTTGGCGTCGCCGAGGAATCAGGCACGGGAGAGCCTGGTAACAGTCTGGGAGCCGGCTCGTGAAGGGTCTCATCGCCTGGTTCGCGCGCAATCACGTAGTCGCCAACCTCCTGCTGTTCGTCATTGTTGCCTCGGGCATCTTCACGCTCGGCACCCTCAAGATGGAGGTGTTTCCGGAGTTTTCCCTCGACACGGTGAGCGTCACCGCAGAATACCGCGGTGCCGCGCCCGAAGAGGTCGAAGAGGCAATCTGCCTGCGGATCGAGGAGGCCATCCAGGGCCTCGAGGGCATCAAGAAAATCACGTCAACCGCCCAACAGGGCCGAGGGTCTGTCACGGCCGAGATCCACCTTGGCTATGACGTCCGAAGCCTGATGGACGACATCAAGACACAGGTTGACGCGATTGATACGTTTCCCGACGACGTCGAGAAGCCGATCGTTCAGGAACTCTCGGCGCGTTACCAGGTAATCAATGTCTCGGTCTCGGCCGATGCGGATCTATTGACGCTGAAGCAGCTTGGCGTTCGGGTGCGCGAGGACATTAAGGCGCTTCCCGAAGTCTCCCACGCGGACCTCCTGAGCGCACCGCCATACGAAATCTCGATCGAGGTATCCGAGGAGGCCCTGCGCCGGTGGGGACTGACCTTTGATCAAGTGGCCAATGCCGTTCGCAGGTTTTCGGTGGACCTTCCCGGAGGATCGGTCAAGACCCGCACCGGCGAGGTGCTGCTGCGGACGAACGGGCAGGCCTATACGGGCGAAGAGTTTGAACGGCTGCCGCTGTTAAGGCGCCCCGATGGTACCCGCATCTATCTTCGCGACGTGGCGACGGTCGTTGACGGTTTCGAGGACGTCACGCTGGCGGCGATGCTTGACGGCAAGCCGTCCGTCGTCGTCAAGGTCTACCGCGTCGGGGATCAAAACGCGATCCGCGTGGCGGAGGCCGTGTACGAGTACGTGGAGCAGGTCCGCCCGACCCTGCCGGCCGGCGTGGAGATCGCGACTTGGCAGGACTCGGCACGCCTGCTTAAGAGCCGCATCGACCTGCTGGTGCGCAATGCGATGACAGGGCTGACGCTCGTGTTCATCGTGCTGGCCCTGTTCATGCGGCTGCGGCTGGCGTTTTGGGTCAGCATCGGGATCCCGGTCTCCTTCCTGGGAGCCATCGCGCTCATGCCGATCTTCGGTGTGTCGATCAACATGATGTCGCTGTTCTCGTTCATCCTCGTTCTGGGAATTGTGGTCGACGACGCCATTGTGGTCGGTGAGAACATCCACACAACTCAGGTCCGGACGGGGAAGGGAACGGTCGGTGCCATACGGGGCACGTACCAAGTGCTCATCCCCGTAGCGTTCGGCGTGATGACCACGATGGCAGCATTCTCCCCCATGCTGTTCGTGCCGGGAATCATGGGCAAGATCGTGCGGGTCTTCCCGCTGATCATCCTGCCGACCCTGTTCTTCTCCCTCGTGGAGTCCAACCTGATCCTTCCCTGCCATCTCCGGCACTTCAAGAAGCGTCGCGTTCGGAAGGCGTCGCATCCTGTCGCGAGCGCTTGGAACGCCTTCTTCGACATGTTCTCGTCAGGCTTGGCCCAGTTCGTCAGGCGGGTCTACCAGCCCGCGCTGAGAGTCGCCCTAGAGTGGCGCTACCTGACGCTGTCTGTCGCCGTGGCGCTGATCCTGGCCACGGCGGGGATGGTGGGTGCGGGAAAGATCCGCTGGATCCTGTTCCCCAACGTCGAGTCCGACTCGGTCGTGGCATTCCTGACGATGCCGATGGAATCGCCCGTGAGCGTCACCGCGACAGGCGTTGATGTCCTGACCAAGAGCGCCTCCGAACTGCGCCGCGAAATCGAGAGCGAGAGCGACTCCGACCAGGTCCGGCACATCATGAGTTCTGTTGGCGAACACCCGTTCCGCGAGGTCCAGAGCGGGCCAGCCTCCGACGGCAGCAGATTCCGGGGCGAGAACCTTGGTGAAGTTCACATCGAGCTCGTGCCCGCAGAGGTCCGCGAGATTACCGCGGAGGAGGTGGCAGCCCGCTGGCGCGAGAAGGTCGGTCAGATACCAGGGGCGATCGAGCTGACAATCACCAGCGACCTGATCGGGGGCGGAAAGGCGATTGACCTGCAGTTCAGCGCTACCGACCTCGACACGCTCGTCGAAGTCGCGGAGATCACGAAGGCCCACCTCGCCGGCTATCCCGGCGTTATCGAGGTGACGGACACATACCGGGGAGGAAAGCCCGAGATCAACCTGTCTCTGACGTCCGAAGGGGAGGCCTTGGGGCTCACCCTTCAGGATCTGGGCCGTCAGGTGCGGCAAGGCTTCTTCGGCGAGGAAGCCCAGCGGATCCAACGCGGCAGGGATGAAGTGCGGGTGATGGTTCGCTACCCGCGCCAGGATCGGCGCACCGTTGCAGCGCTGGAGCAGATGCGCGTGCGCACACCGGCGGGCGACGAGGTGCCTTTCTCGACCGTAGCCGCAGGGTCCATGGGGCGTGGCCCGACCTCCATCACCCGAGTTGACCGGAGGCGATCGGTCAACGTTCAGGCGGAGGTAGATGAAGCCATCACGTCCGGGAGGGCAGTGTCGAGTGCGATGGAGGCCGAGTTCCTGCCGCAGCTGGCCGCACAGTATCCAGGTCTGCTGTACTCCTTTGAGGGTGACGAAGCAGACTTCGCGGAATCGATTGACGGTCTCGCGCGCGGGCTCGCGGCTGCGCTGTTCGTGATGTTCGCCATGTTGGCGATCCCCCTTCGAAGCTACGTCAAGCCGGCGATCATCGTCAGTTCCATCCCGTTCGGAATGGTCGGAGCCATCTGGGGTCACTGGCTTCTGGGAATGGATGTCAGCTTCCTGTCGCTATGCGGAATGGTGGCGCTGGCCGGAATCGTCGTGAACGACGGGCTCGTCCTGGTCTCGTTCATCGAGGGCTTCCGCCGGGAGCAGGGGAACCTGCGCGAGGCGGTCGTTCTGGCAGGTCAGGCGCGGTTCAGGGCCATTCTGCTCACATCGCTCACGACCGCTGCCGGCGTGACGCCTCTGATGCTGGAGAAGAGCATCCAGGCCCAATTCCTGATCCCGATGGCGGTGGCCTTGTCTTCCGGCGTGCTGTTCGCGACAGTGGTCACACTCGTGATGGTCCCGACGCTCTACTTGGTCTTGGAGGATTTACGCGCGGTGGCGCGCTGGCTGCTGTGGGGAAAGAGGCGTTCGAGGGTTCGGGCACTTCCGAAGACCGCGCCTTCAGAGGCCGCGTCCGGAGATTGAGTTCTTGGGGGCAGGAACAGCGCAAGACGCGCCGCAAACGCCCGACTAGCACCGGACAGCGGTCTCGAGGGTCCGCATATAGTGGGGACCGTCATGGGTTCGTGGAGATTCTCGAGTTCTCTGGTTTGGCCTTGCTTGACCGTCGGGGCCATTGCCTTGACGGGCCTTGCCTGCGGCGAGCGCGCATCCCGCCCCCCGCGCCCCAACATCATCTTTCTGCTGTCCGACGATCAGCGCGCCGACGCCCTCGGCATAGCGGGGAATCCCGTTGTGAAGACCCCAAACCTCGACCGGCTCGCAACGGACGGCGTTCGCTTCACGGAGGCTCATGTCGTGGCGCCAGTCTGCATGCCCAGCCGGGCAAGCTTCCTGAACGGGCAGTACGAAAGGGTGCACCAGATCGGATTCTCCTCGCCGAACGTCCTCTCGGAGACCCAGTGGGCCTACACATACCCTGCGCTCCTGCGCGACGCCGGCTATCACGTCGGCTTTGTCGGCAAGATCGGTCTGCAGCAATACTCCTTCCGCGGAAGGCCGCTGGAGAAGTTCGATTTCTGGCGCGGGCATGACGATTGGGCCCGTTTCTGGCCCAAGGAGTTTGATCACCTGTCGATCTACCACGACTCCGAGGCCGACATCGTGACTCCGGTCATGAGCGAGAGCATTGAGCGATTCCTCGATTCCGCTCCCAGCGACCGGCCATTTGTGCTCTCAGTCAGCTTCTCCGCACCTCACGGGTCCATTTCAGGCAGCATGCTCTACCCCGACGAAGAGGGCCCGACGCGCATGAACAGCCCTGCCACCAGCCACCCGCGGCTCGCCGACCACCCGGTCTACGGATCGCTGTACCGAGACGCCAATCTCCCCCCGCCGGGCACGTACGCGGACGACACAGGCATGCACATCCCGATCGACGTGCACCCTCGCGAGGGGCGCATGGCGACGTACTCGTACACGTATCAGGGCGACGATGTGCTGCGGGAATACCAGATCCGCTACTACCAGCTGGTCCACGGCGTCGATGCCGCGGTCGGCAAGCTACGGGACAGCCTCGATCGCCGAGGGCTGACGGAGAACACGGTGCTGATCTTCTCCAGCGATCACGGAATCCTACTCGGCGAGTACGCCATGGGAGGCAAGTCACTGCTGTACGACCTTACGACTCGAGTCCCATTGATCGTCTGTGACCCACGGGCACCGGAGACTGCGGGCAGGACCGTGGACGAGCTCGTGCTGAGCATCGATGTGCCGGCCACGATCGCTTCATACGCCGGAGTGGACCCGCCCGGCAGCATGCAGGGCCGGGACCTTCGGCCGCTGATGGCCTCTCCCGAGATGCAATGGCGGGACGAAATCTTCCTTGAGAGCCTGTTCCTCTTGCGCACGGGCCCGTTCATGGAGGCTGTCCGGACGAAGGACTGGAAGTACGTCCGCTACTTTCGCAGTGACAGCGAGTCCTATGGCGAGGCGGATGTCGATTTCACGGGTCGCGAACCGGACTTTGAGCAGCTGTTTGATTTGGCTGCGGACCCCGGGGAGGAGCGCAACCTAGTCTCGGACGAGAGGCATGCCGAGCGCTTGGATGCAATGCGGGCAAGCTGCAGGCGCCATTCGGCCACGCTCGTTCAGGCCCGCGCTGACCTAGAGACGTTTCCCCGCTGAGTCGCTGGGCCCTGTACGACCGGGGTCGCGCCGAGCCAGTGTTCATCCGTGCGACGGCCATTGAGGATGCGGGGAATGCGGGCCGGGTCACCGCCGAGGCCGGTGCCCGTGGGTCGCCTGAGAGGCAAGCCCGGTCGTGCAGCGCGAAACCCGGACGACGCGGATCCTCTGGTGGCCGGGGCTACTGTCCGGCGTCGTCGGAGGCCGAGCCATCGAGGCGCGCCTTCAGCGCGTCGATCCGCCGTCGAATATCCCTGGACGCGTTATCGACGATCAGCCAGACTCCCAACAGGACGCCGATCCCCGTCAAGACCGTTGCGATCAGCAGTGTGTTCATGTACTGTCTGGATTCTAGGGCGCCCATGCAGGCAATCGGCTGTCGGCATCTCGGGCCGGAATTGCCTCGTCGGGTTGCTAGGGCAGTTTACGACGGGCCTTGGAATCCTCCGCCGCGACAATTGTGTGCGCGACCTCGCCGCGAGGGCGATGACCACAGGCGAAGAAGGCAGGCTGCTGCCCGCTGGACGAGACTTCGCACTCGTGGCATCTGGATGCGGATCCGATCTCGCCGTCCGCGACCACGCGGCCTCAGGGCGGGCGGCGGACTTCGTGGCCACATGGTCTGTGCAATTCGGCCGCAAAAGCCCGTGCCCGTGCCCGGGCTGTTGGCGCATGGATCCCCAGCGGTCAAGGCGCTCTTTGGCGTCGCGAACTCATGATCGTTCCGGGACGAGACGGACCCTCTCTTGACACTGCCGGACGGCCATCGGGCAGGCTCGCCCAGACCTTAGCAGTGACACACTGCCATATCCGACCGACGCTGACGGCCGTTGGCGTGCGTTCCCGCGACGGTGGCCCAAGCCATCCTCTCCCGTGTCCTGTGCTGCCGAGAAACGCGGACCGCCTCAGTCCCGCGGCCCGACGGGAAGGAGGTGCCGGCTCTCCCGGGCCGCGCGCCACATCCGCTCGGTGTCGAGGGGTGCGCCGGGGTCGCCCTGCGACCGCATCCACCGATCGACTTCGGCCGCCAGCCTGTCGCGCACTCCCTTCAATGACGGATCTCGGGAGAGGTCCTTCAGCTGGTATGGATCGGCCGCAACGTCGTAGAGTTGCTCCCCGGGACGTCGCAAGAATCGCCCTAGCAGTTCCACCGCTCTCGTATTGATCCTCGTGTCACCGGAAGGGCCTGTCGACGCCAGCCAGCTCTCCCAGAACCAGTTCGGGCGGAAACCGCCCATCATGTGCTTCTCGAAGAAGAGCGTCCAGGGCCGAAGGTTGCGGATGTAGTGCCACTTGACGTCCACAATCGCGCGTATGGGGTAGGGCGGGCCCTCCGGGACGTTGTTGTGCATCAGATACACGAATTCGCGGTGGGCCGACGACGACCCTTCGAGTACAGGAAGGAAGCTTGAACCGTCGAAAGAGCCATCAGGGTCCAAGCCTGACGCCGCCAGCAGCGTCGGAACAACGTCCGCGTATTGCACCAGTGCCTCAGTGCGACGTCCGGCCTCGATCACGCCGGGCCAGCGGACGATTAGCGCCGTGTGGACCCCGGTGTTCCAGTTCGTCCACTTGTTCCCGGGGAACGCCGATCCCTGCTCGGATGTCAGCAGGACAACGGTGTTGGCTGCCTTGCCAGTTGCATCCAGCGCTTCGAGGACTCTCCCCACCTCCCAATCCCAAACCTCGATCTCTGCAAGGTACTGGGCAAACTGCTCACGGGTCCGAGGTGTGTCAGCCAGATTCTCTGGGAGCGCCAATTGGCCGAGGTCCAACTTCTCCGGTTGGCCGACGGTCCAAGGCGCGTGCGCCTCGTGGAAGGCGGTGACCAGCAGAAACGGCCCCGAGTCCCTGGCCATGAACTCTTGCAGTGCCGACGTGTCGAAAGGGGGCAGGGCCGCACGCTCCCTCTGATTGGTGACGCCAGGAACAGACTCGAAGGCGAATGACGAGTCCGGGCTGACGTGCTTCTTCCCGGACAGGCCGACCCGGTATCCACGGCTGCCAAGCAGGTCCACGACAGACTTGGTGCCCGCGCGGGCAGCCGAGTGATTCCAGCTGGACCCGTTGCGAAACGGGTAGAGCCCCGTAGACAGCTCTGTGCGGCAGGGGTTGCACATCGCCATTGACAGGTAGGCCCTGTCAAAGGTCAGGCCCTCTGCGGCCAAGCGGTCTATGTTCGGTGTCTGAATGTTCGGCCCCCCGTAGGCGGGAAGGTCGTTGTAGGTGACGTCGTCGGCGATGATCAGCAGGAAATTCGGAGGGGCATCCGATCCCATCGCCGACACGGCCCAGATGGCCGCAAGCAAGATTGCCCAACGTCGGGTCACGCCAAGATCGTACCGGACGGTTGGTCTTGGATCGCATTGGCTGCGATGCGCCCTGTGCCCGGGTTGCGGGGTGGTGGGTGTCCCAAGGCCCGTCGCGGCCGGAGCCAGCTGCGATCACGTGGGCGCCCCAGCCCCGGCGGACCGTTGGGGACTCCCCGCTGGCGTCGGACGGGCCTTGGACGGTCAGGCGTCGACCGAGTATTCCCTCAAGAACTCTGGCGTCAGGTCGATTCCCAAGCCGGGGCCGGCCGGGATGGACCATTCGGCCAGCCCCTGATCCCAGCCATCAAGGAAGATTTCCCCATACTGGTCAGTTTCCTTGTTCCCCTCCTCCATGATCAGAAAGTTCGGGATTGACGCGGCGAGCTGGATGCTTGCCGCCGTGCAGACCGGACCATTGGGGCTGTGCGGGGCGATCGTGATGTAGCCTGTGTCGGCCAACGCCGCTATCTTCTTCATGGCCGTGATTCCCCCGACCCTCGCCACGTCGGGTTGCCAAATCCGGGCCGCCATGCGAGCAAGCAGGTCGCGGTATAGGAAATGGCCCTGAATCCCCTCTGCTGTCGCTATCGGGATGTTGGTAGACCGCTGCAGGCCGGCCAGCGCTTCCACGTTCTCCGGGGGAAGCGGTTCTTCGACGAAAAACGGGTCGAACGGTTCCATGGCCCGAAGGATGCGGCCCGCGGATGCCACGTTGAACTTCCCGTGGCACTCGATGCAGATGTCGAAGTCGGGGCTCGCCTCACGGATGCCCCTGACCATCTCTCGCACCTCGTTGAGAATCCCGGTCGGCAGCTGGCGTGACGGTGCCGGATAAGGGCCGAAGGGATCGTACTTTCCAGCGGTGGCGCCTTGGGTGATCAGTTCCTCCGTGCGCTTGCGGTACGCCTCGGCGGTCCGGGGAATGTTGCCCCAGCGATATGACGTGTAGACCCGCAACGAGTCCCAGACCCGTCCTCCCAAGAGGTCGTAAACCGGTACGCCCAAGTGCTTTCCGAGAATGTCCCACAGGGCGATGTCAATTGCCGACATGGCCGCATATAGTGTTCCGCCGAGGGTGTTCTCCTCGACGGTGTACATGCGGCGCCAGATTCTCTCTGTGTCCCATGCTCGCTGGCCGACGATGAGTTGTCCGAGCGTTCGGATCTGCGCCACGGTCGGGGCGATGTTGGGGGGCGAGGTGCCCTCTCCCCAACCGTGGAGTCCGTCCGCCGTCTCGACCCGGCAGACCACGATGTTCCGTCGGCCGCCGATGCGGATCACAAACGGCTCGACGCGTGTGATCTCGAGGCGCTCGGGGGCCGGGGAAGCGCCGGTCGTCCGGTACAGGGACGCGCCCGGGGCAAGGGCCGCGGCCAGACGGACGAAGAATCCGCGCCGGTTCATTGGCTGCACCATTCTGGCACGGTCGCTCATCCGGGAATCGTGATCTTGATCTGGTATTTGATCCGCGGTATCACCACCCCGGAATGCCAAGGCCACCTTTCGGGTCTCTATCATCGACGCCCATCAGTGAGACTTCCGGCCGGTCGTGGGCCTCCCATAACAGATCGATCGGCTGTCCCATGCCGGCTTGGCGGCCGCGATTGGCCGATCGCAGTCCGGCTACCGACCGCTCGGCCAGCCCACTCTGCTGCCAGTGCGCTGGCGGGGCCAGAGACCATCCGGTCTCGCCCAAGGATGGCCCAAGACCTCGCCCAAGAAACTAGTTGCGCGGCCGGTGGCTCGGTTGGCCTAGCGGACGATTCTGTCGGTACAGAGAGCCCTCACTGTGCCTATCAGACGTAAAGGCGAATGCCGTGAGCGGCCAGGCCGAGACGGCGAGCGCCATTCCTCGTCACGCTGGCGAATATCGTGCTGATTACGAGAACAGGCTTGCAACTTTCCCGGGGCGGGGCTGGCCTGCTAGCGCTCGTTTGGCGGCAAGCGTCCGGAGGGTCGACCAGAGTCATGGGAGTTGTTGCGCGACGGCATGTTGGCATCGACACCGCCGAGCCATTCCGCAAGCCGCCGCTCCAAGTTCTCCGCTACGTCCGGCGCCAGTCCGGAGAGATCGTAGCGCTCACCCGGATCGTTGGCGAGGTTGTAGAGTTCGATCGCATCGTCCTCGTACCAGAGAATCAGCTTCCAGTCTCCGAGGCGTATGGCAGCGCTCGGGGCTCCACCTTGATTGCCGTAGTGCGGGTAATGCCAGTACAGGGGTCTGGGCTCACTCAGCCGCTCGCCGCGCAAGAGCGGCACCATGCTTTCGCCGTCGACGTGCTGGTCCGGGCGAAGGCTCAGCCCTGCGAGCTCCAACAGCGTCGGAAAGAAGTCCGTACTCGTGACCGGGGAGTCGATCACAGATCCCGCCGAGGTGACGCTTGGAGCCCGCACCAGCATCGGCTCTCGGATACCGCCCTCGTACATCCAGCCCTTACCGCCGCGCAGTGGCAGGTTGGAGGTCGGCGATCCCTCCGACGAGCTCAAACCGCCATTGTCCGACATGAGCACGACCACCGTTCGCTCTCGGAGCCCGTTCCCGTCCAGTGCGTCAAGCACGCGGCCGATCGCGTCATCCATCGACTCAACCATGCCCCCGTACACGGCGTGGTCCTGCGCTTGGCGCACGTCGCGGTGCTGCTCGCGGATCCAACGCGGCCCGGAGAACTCAAGACGTCTTGCCTTCTCTGTGTACTTTCTCTCCAATTCCGGTGTCGTCATGAGTGGCGTGTGGACGGAATAGAAGGAGAGGTACGCGAAGAAGGGCTGGTCCCGGTGTTCGCGGATGAACCGGACGGTCTCGCTGGCGAGCCGGTCCGGCAGGTGCTCGCCCGGAGGGCCATCCTGCAGATTGGGATTCCCGTACGGTGAGAAGTAGCTGTCCCCGCCCCACGGGCCGCCGTGCTCCCAGCCGCCCCGGTTCTCGCCGAAGCCTTGGTCTTCGGGCCAGAAGCCTTCCGGCCCGAGGTGCCACTTGCCCGCGAAGAACGTTTCGTAGCCGCCCTCAAGAAGGGCCTCTGCGAGCGTGGTCTCCTCCAGCGGCATGCGGTCCAGGTACGGCGCGGGCAGCAGCACCGTGTTGCGGTCCCAGTTCTCGGGCTGGTTGCCTCCGGTCGGGCTGATGTAGTCAGTGACGCGCATGCGCACTGGGTACTTGCCGGTGAGGATGCTGGCGCGCGTAGGTGAGCAGACCGGGCATGCCGCGTAGGCCTGCGTGAAGCGGGCCCCGCTCGACGCTAGCCCGTCGATACTGGGGGTCTCGTAGAAGTGGCTCCCGTAGCACCCCAAGTCCCGCCAGCCCAGATCGTCGGCCAACAGGAAAAGAATGTTGGGAGGGGCCGGGACCGCGCGTTCCGATGCGAGCGTGGTAAGCACGAGCCCTGCTGCGAGCAACGCCGAAGTTCTGGACATGAGTCCAGATTGTCTCAGCAACATTTGGCTTGTCTGCAGTTCCGTTTGTCCGGTCCCGCTCGGACGCCGCGGCCCGGTCATGGTGCTCGGCGAAACGCCTCGGGAATCCCCGGCATGAACTTTGGAGGGCTGTGGTACATGTGCCCTTGCAGGAAGATCACACGTCGGTCGACGGTGGCGGAGCGCAGCAGGCCCAGCGCCCGACGGTACGCATCGTAGTCCCTGCCATCGCCGCCCATTCTGGCGATGGCCTCTGGGCGCGCCGCCTTCCAGTGCTCGTAGCCCGCGTAGCGCATCATCTGGAAGACTGTGTCGTGATCAGGTCTGGCCTCGAAGCCACTTTCAGGCGGGAAGACCTCCTCCCATAGGCCGATTGGGCGGGCGCCTACTTTCTCGAGATACGGCCAAACATCACGCACGCCTCTCGCGATGACGCTCTTGGCGTGTCCCTTTCGGACGTCGAATCTGTCGACGGCTACGATCTCCGGTGCGGGCCAGGCCACATCGTTTCGCACGGGCAGCGGGCCTGCGGACTGCTGTTCCCCGGCCGCCAGATAGCGTTCCTCCAGCGCTGGCATGAAGTAGACCCTTGTGCTTGCCGTCACACCTTCCAGGAAGTGGGCACCGTCGGATCCGGCCGAGTAGTGGTTCCTTGCCCGGAGCGATTCGCGGCTCTTCTCGTAGTCAGGACCGTTCCCCCCAAGCAGGAGGTGTCCCTGCCGCGTGGCCTTCCAGTGGTCGTAACTGGCGTAACGGGCCAGCCGATATCCGTGGTCGAATTCGAGATCCTCGGCACTCCTGTCCGGGTGGACCACCTTCCACTGCCCAATGATCCGGCTCCCGATCTTCTCGAACCATGGCCACACACCATCCCTGCTCAGCCTGAAATAGGCCTCATGCCCTCCCCTGTGTAGTCGCTGGTGCCGGAAGACAAGCACCTCTTGGCCCTGCAGCGGCACATCGTTGCGGATGGGACGGGCATCGTTTCCGGACTGAGCGGCGGCGATTGCCGTCACAGCCGCCATCGCAGCCGCCAAGGCGAATCTGGTGACTGGGCTGGCGGCCATTGCGCTCCCAGTCTAGACGGCGATTCCAGAGGCCCCGCGTGACCTGCGACTCACGCCGCCCTTGGCAGATGTGCACCATCGGCCCGCTGGCCACCGGCCCGTCGAGGCCGCTCCACGATCCCCACTGCAGCTCGGCGGTGCCGAGGTGTCGTCATGCCCCAAACCGCACTGGCGAACGGTACGGCCCCGACCGCAAGGTGGGCCTGCACTTCGGCGCGGGCTCTCCTGCCCAAGCACTCGATGCAGGCGCGAGCTCGTGGATCGCGGACGCTGCCGACGGCCTGCTCAAGCAGCCCTTTGATCCCGAGGATGGGAATGCTGCGTTCGTTCCTCCGCAAAGTGTGCCAAGCCCAGCGCCGCAGGTGGATGGCACTCGCTTCACGGACTGCCCTGCGAATCTCGTCGTTAAGAAGGGCCACTGCCGGGTGCCTTAGCATGCCGCGAGCACGGGCAGTCTCGAAAAGTTCGATCTCCAAGTCGTGGAGCCGTCGGCGGAGCCTGTCGGCGCTCGCCTCGCGGCTGACCTTGGCGACAGCGGCAACCGCACCGCAAGGTGCCACGAAATTAGAGAGAATTCGCAGTGTCTCTATATCGAATATCATGGAACAAACCCTCCTTCGGAAGTGGGCACGACAGACAGGACTCTGGTGCTATCACTTCGAGATTTTAGCATGGATCACGTTGTGTGATTCTATTATATTCCACACTACTACAGAATATCACGTTGACACCTGCTTTTATATTCGTTTTTTGATCTATACAGATTGTCGAGCTCTGGCCGTGGGGAGGGTCCCCAGGGGCCGTACGGTTCGCATGATCGGGGTACGCGCCGCGCTCCATCGGGACGTCGGGCCGTTCCGGCCTTGGCAGCCGATGCCTTGTGGCGCTAGCATGGTCGCCGCGCAGGGCCCCTCGTGCGGCCTAGTGCAAACGATCCCCGGAGACCCAGTGAGATTCCCGTCCGCCTCCCCCCTCGCCATTGCCTTGCTGCTGGTCGGCTGCTCGGATTCTGGCAGCCGCGTACCTGCCGGCATCACTGTTCCGGAGGGCTTCTCGGTGGAAGTGGCGGCGGGCCCGCCGCTCGTGCAGCGACCGATGATCGTGGACATGGACGACGAGGGCCGGCTGTACGTGGCGGAGTCCTCCGGTTCGAACGACGATGTTCGGACGCAGCTGTCGGAGAAGCCGCACAGCATCCTGCAGCTTCAAGACCTGGATGGGGATGGCAAGTACGACCGTCGCACCGTGTTCGCCGACCGAATGATGCTCCCAGAGGGCGTGCTCTGGCACGAGGGCTCCGTCTACGTAGCGGCGCCGCCGATCATCTGGAAGCTCACGGACGTTGACGGGGACGGAGTTGCCGATCGCCGTGAGGAGTGGTTCGACGGCAAGACACTCACGAACTGCGCTAACGACTTGCACGGTCCTTATCTGGGACTGGACGGGCGGATCTACTGGACCAAGGGAGCCTTCGCCGAGCAGACCTACGAGCGCCCCGGCCGCGAGCCGCTCGTGACGAGGGCCGCGCACATCTTCCGGCGGCGAGTCGATGGGGGTCCTGTCGAGGTGGTCTTGACCGGCGGAATGGACAATCCAGTCGAAGTTGCGTTCGCCCCTGACGGCGAGCGCTTCCTGACGTCGACGTTCCTGCACCATCCGCAGCTCGGAAAGCGGGACGGAATCGTCCACGCGGTGTACGGAGGCGTCTACGGCAAGGCCCACAGCGTCACGGACGGCCATCCCATGACTGGAGGCCTGCTCCCGGTGATGACGGACATGGGTAGTGCCGCGACCGTTGGGCTGGCCCGGTACGCATCCTCGGTCTTCGGCGAAGACTACCAGGGTCGGTTGTTTGCGACTGCCTTCAACCTGCGTAAGGTCACCTCGCACCGGCTTGTGCCCGAAGGGGCTACGTTCCGCACCGAGGACTCGGACTTCTTGGTGTCCGAGAGCAGGGACTTCCATCCGACAGACGTCATGGAAGACGCCGACGGAAGCCTGCTTGTGGTCGACACCGGGGCCTGGTACAAGCTGTGCTGTCCGACCGCGCAGATGGAGAAGCCGGACGTGTTAGGGGCGATCTACCGCGTCCGGCGCGGCGGCGCCTCACCCCCACCCGACCCGCGCGGCTCCCAGATCGACTGGAGCCGCGTGACGGCTGCCGGTTTGGCGGACCTACTTGATGACCAGCGCCCCGCGGTCCGTGACCGGGCTGTCCGTGAACTGGCGAAGGCCGGTGACTTGGCCGCCCTGGATGAAGTGCTTTCCTCGGGAAGCGAAGTTGCCCGCTTGAATGCCGTCTGGGCTCTCACGCGGATTGGCACTGAGGGAGCCCGGACTACCGTCCGCGCGGGCCTCTCGGACAGTTCCGCTGCTGTCCGCCTTGCGACGCTGCACTCGGTGGCACTGCATCGCGACGGCGGGGCCTTCGAGGCGGCGGCGGGACTGTTGTCGGACCAGGCCGCCAGTGTGCGACGAGGTGCGGCCGAGGCGTTGGGCCGAATCGGTGATAGCCGTGCGGTGGGGCCGCTGCTTGACGCCACTTCCGACAGCCTGGACGACGAGATGCTGACGCATTCCCTGATCTACGCCCTGATCGAGATCGCGGACCCGCGAGCGACAGCTGCGGGTCTGGATGGGCGTTCCGCGGCCACCGAGAGAGCCGCCATGATCGCCCTCGACCAAATGCGGTCGCAGGCCCTAACCGGTCGGCGCGTCCTGACCCGTTTGGAGTCTCGGGATCCAGCTGTCGAAGAAGCAGCGCGCTGGATCGCGGGCCGCCATCCGGAATGGGGACGCCTGCTCGCGGGTTATCTCCGGAACCGCCTGCACTCTGTCGGCCGGGATGGACGCGCCGAACTGGTCGGGCTACTCAAGCGATTCGCGGCAGACCCGACTGTCCAGGACCTAATTGCCTCTTCCGCCGTTCCAAGTGCTCGTCTGGAGGCATCCAAGACGGCACTGGAAGCTATGGCCGCAGCGTCCCTCGAGACAGCGCCGCCGTCTTGGCCCGGGGCGATCGCCACAGCGCTGGGTCGGGAAGACACGCGAGAGGAGGCCTTTCGGGCGGCCCGCCGCATGCCGCGCGGAGAATCTGGCCACCCGCAGCTCGACCGGGCTCTAGTCGAGGTGGCGCACGACCGAATCTTGGACGCGAGCGTGAGGATTCTGGCGTTGGACGCCGGTGCCCCAGCGGTCAGCGGCCTTGACACAGAACTGTACAACCTCGCGGCTGACCAAGTGCTCGCATCCCGCCCCGTGAACCTGCGGGCTGCCGCCGCTCGAGTGCTCTCGCGTGTGCCGCTGGACAGGTCGCAACTGCTTGATCTCGCAGACCTGCTGCCGGAAGTTGGCCCCATGGAGCTTCCTGGACTAGTGGAGGCCTTCGCCCAGTCCGGTGATCGTGATGTGGGAGACCGCTTGGTCGCCCGCCTACAGGAAGCCCCGGGCTTGGCCAATCTCAGGGCCGACATAGCGGATCGCGCAACAGCCCGGTACGATTCCGCCGTCCGGGCCGAGTTGGACGGACTGCTCGTCGGCGAGGTCGCCGGCCTCGAGGGCCAACGGAGCAAGCTTGAGGATCTGCTGGTAGAGCTTGAACCTGGCGATGCCGAAAGGGGGCAGGCGGTCTTCAACAGTACGGAGGGTGCGTGCTTGGCATGCCACGCGATAGGGTACGCGGGAGGCAACGTCGGCCCGGGTCTGACGACCATTGGCCAGATTCGGGACCGCAGGGATCTTCTGGAGGCGATCGTCTATCCCAGCGCGAGCTTCGTGCGCAGCTATGAGCCGATCGTGGCGGTGGCGGGGGAGCGAAGCGTCAGCGGCGTGGTCGTCGAGGAGAGCGACAGCCACCTGCTGATCGCGGTCAACGCCGACGAGCGTGTGCAGCTCGCCAGGGCGGATATCGACGAGATCCGCCCCGGGACTGTCTCAGTGATGCCTTCCGGACTGGACGCGCAACTCAGCCACCGCGAGCTTGCGGACCTGATTGCGTTCTTGGAGGCCACCCGCTGGGGTCCCGTTGGACGGCGGCGGTAGAATCTGGATTCGTCCGGAGGACTAGCACAACATGCAGTACTTGCTCCGTGCCTGCGCACTGCTCTCGGGTCTCGCCGGGGCAGCTGTCGGCTTGCCGTCGGTTGGGGCGCCGAACGTCATCTTCATTCTGGCGGACGACCTGGGATACGGCGACCTCGGAGCCTACGGCCAGCGGGTGATCAAGACCCCGAATCTGGACCGCATGGCGGCCCAAGGCCTGAAGTTTATGCAGTTCTACGCCGGAGCTACGGTCTGCGCACCGTCTCGCAGCGTGCTGATGACGGGGCAGCACACTGGCCACACCCATGTGCGGGGCAACGCGCCGGGCCCGGACATGACGGCCCAGTCGCTGCGGGATTCAGATGTCACGGTCGCGGAGGTGCTCAAGTCCGCCGGGTATGAGACAGCGCTCTTCGGCAAGTGGGGCCTAGGCGAGGTGGGACTTGAGGGCCATCCGCTGAAGCAGGGCTTCGACACCTTCTTCGGCTACCTGAATCAGGTCCACGCTCACAACTACTATCCCGAATTCCTATGGAGCGGCCTCGATCGAGTTCTGCTGCGCAACACGGTCCAGCGAGTGGAGCGGGTTTACGGTGGCTTCCACGGGGGCTGGGCAACGGAGCGGAATGAGTACTCGCACGACGTCATCATGCGCGAGGCCCTGCAATGGATCGGCAAGAGAGGACAGACCCCCTTCTTTCTGTATCTGGCGCTGACGATCCCCCATGCCAACAACGAGGGAACGCGCGGGACCGGGGACGGTGCGGAGGTTCCCGACCACGGGATCTACGAGGATGTGGACTGGCCGGCCCCGGACAAGGGCCAAGCGGCCATGATCACCCGGATGGACCGAGATGTAGGCGTGCTCATGGACCACTTGGAGCAACTGGGCATCGCGGACAGCACACTTGTCATGTTCTCGTCGGACAACGGTCCCCACAATGAGTCGAACCACGACTTGGTTCGCTTCAACCCGTCCGGGAGCCTGCGGGGTATCAAGCGGGATCTCTACGACGGCGGGATTCGAGTGCCTTTTTTGGCTTGGTGGCCGGGTACAGTGGGGGCCGAACACACCTCGGACCACATCGGATACTTCGGTGACTTGATGGCGACCGTCGCCGAGCTCGCGGGAGCCGAACTCCCTGCGGGGCACGATTCGGTTAGCTTCGCCCCCACGCTTCTGGGAGAGGCCGCTCGCCAGAAGCAGCACGATTTCCTGTACTGGGAGTTCTACGAGTCAGGCTCGGCACAGGCCGTTCGGCTGCGACAGTGGAAGGGTGTGCGGCGACCCATGCTGACGGGCCGGCTTGAGCTATACGACGTGTTGAGGGATCCCCTGGAGAAGTACAACCTTGCGCGGAACCACCCAGAGGTCGTCCGCGAGATCGAGGCAGCCATGGAACGGGCGCATGAGCCCCACCCAAACTGGAGGCCGCGCTGAGGACCATATCTGCGCAACGCTGGAACGCCGGTGCCGCAGGGGCGCGCCTTGGGGCGCGACGGCGGCCGATTGGGAATCCACGGCACGTAGCCGGACGGTCCGGCCCAATCGCCGCGGACTTTGCGGGCAGTCGGCCGAATGAGGGAGCCGGAGATCCGGTTCGGCCCCCGTCACTTTCGGCCCGGTTCGCGCTGGGGGACTCGGGTGTCCGGCTAGGAGTCGGGCGATGGTCGTGACGCGACCGAGGCGGTCACACCCGGACGGTCCTGTCCAACTGCGCTAATCTATGGGCCCAAAGTCATGACAACTGCGCAACCAGTCGGAAACGCCGCCGGCCTTCGCCGATACTGGGGGTCCGACCTACTCTCGGGATTCCTCGTCTTCCTTATTGCACTGCCGCTCTGCCTGGGCATCTCCCTAGCTTGCGGCTACCCCGCGATTGCAGGAATCTTCACCGCCATCATCGGCGGTGTCCTCTCGACATTCTTCAGCAATTCGGAACTGACGATCAAGGGCCCCGCGGCTGGCCTGATCGTAATAGCGATCGGGTGCGTGACCGATTTCGGGTTCACAGCCGGCCGCGATCCGGCCGCCGACTTCCAGGCGTACCGACTCGCACTGGGGGTTGGCGTGGTCGCGGGTCTGATCCAGACCCTCTTTGGCGTATTCCGCGCTGGAATCCTCGGGGAGTTCTTCCCGAGTGCGGCCGTGCACGGCTTGCTGGCCTCGATCGGCGTGATCATCATCGCCAAGCAAGTCCCGGTCACCCTGGGTTTGGGCAACGAGGGATCTCCCTTGGAATTGCTCGCAAAGATCCCAACGTTCGTGATGGAGATGAACCCTCAGGTGGGTCTGATCGGGATCGTGAGCCTCGTGCTGCTGTTCGGCTTCCCCCTCCTGAAGCGCGTTCCGCTGCTGGGGGCCATCCCCGCTCCGGTCATCGTCCTGATCTTCGCCGTCCCTATGGGCATGCGCTACGGGCTCGGCGGCGAGTTCCTGGTCAATGTTCCCAGCAACATGTTCGGCGCCCTAACCTTCCCGGACTTTTCTGGGGTGCTGACTGCCACTGGGGTTCAGTACATCGTGCTCTTCTCTCTGATCGGCAGCCTTGAGTCCCTGCTGAGCGCCAAAGCCGTCGACGAGATCGACCCCTACCGCAGGAAGACGAACTACGACGGCGACCTTCTGGCCGTGGGCGTCGGCAACACGCTCGCGGCCTTCGTGGGCGGCCTGCCGATGATCTCCGAGATCGTGCGAAGCAAGGCCAACATTGACAACGGCGCCAAGACTCGCTTCGCCAACATGTTCCACGGGCTATTCCTGCTGGTCTTCGTTGCGCTCGCGCCGGGCCTGATCAACCAGATTCCCCTCGCCGCGCTCGGGGCAATGCTGGTGTTTACTGGCTTCCGCTTGGCTTCTCCCAAAGAGTTCGCCCACATGTACCACGTGGGCCGCGAGCAGCTGGTGATCTTCGTTTCAACGATCCTCGGCGTGCTTGCCACCGACTTGCTGTCGGGCATCGCCATCGGGATCTTGGTGAAGGCACTGATCCACGTCATAAACGGCGCGCCGGTCGGCTCGCTGTTCCGGCTGCGCGCTGCGGTGGAGGAGACCCCTACAGGGGCGACCGTGGCGGTTCAGGGTGCTGCCGTGTTCAGCACCTGGATTGGCCTGAAGAAGCGGCTGGCCGGCCTGAAGGGCCGTCCGGAAGTGACGTTGGATCTTTCGGGCACAAGGTTGGTCGACCATACGGTGATGGACCGCATCGCGGACACGGCCAAGGAGTTCGAGGCGGATGGATCTAAGCTAGTAGTGCAGGGGTTGGATGAGCACCGTCCGCTGTCGGGTGACCCGGCGGCCGCACGCGTGCGCAAAGTACGCTAGCTAGTCGGCTGATGCGCGTGAGCCCCGACCAAAGGCCGCAAGCATGAGCCAAGATACGGACCTCCGCGGCCAGATTGTCGATGCTTGCCGGTCTGCTGCGCAGATTTGGCCGCTGCGCACGTTCGCGTACCGAAACCCCCTGCGGGGATTCGAGTTCCTGCCGTTTGACGACGCCGTCCGCGAGGCTTCCGCGACCATTGGCGGTCGGGGGTACCTGTCCAACGGCGAGTTCCGGGAGTTCTGGCGCCAGGGGAGGATTCGCGCGGAGAGCCTGAGCAGCGCTCTGGACCGCCTCGGGCCAGACCTGGACGGACCTTCCGTCAGGGCTGGCAACCGAATCCTCTCGCCTCGCGACGTGGCCTGGGGAGCCCTGACCGTGGGTGTAAAGCCATTGAGCGGTTCGCTGTTGCAATGGTCCGCCAGCCGAGAGGGGCGTACCGAACTGCTCGAGGCCGTCGAGGCGGTGTGCCTCCAGATTGACCCTGAACCGGAGGGTGTCCCCAGCGGCGACCTGCCGCCCGCGCACACTCTTGGAGATTGGCTTGACCGGTCTGTCGGAACTTCGGTTGTGGAGTCCGTCGACGGCCAGATGATCAAGTGGATTGCGGCGTTCCTCGACGAGGGATTGGCGGGCTGGCAAATGCCTGGCCGCGAATGTGGGTTCTACAGCAGCTGGCGGCTTCTCGCGCGAACGGATCCGGGACACCGCTTAGCCGGCATCTTGGGTGCGGTGGCCAAGATCGATGCCCTCCCGGAATCTGCCACGGACGCTGTGCACCGGTCCCTCGGTGTGCTGGGCATTCCCGAGGACCGCTGGTTTGACTACCAGACCCGCGCGTTTGCGCAACTCCCCGGATGGACGGGTTTTCTGCGGTGGAGGAGCGAGAACCCCACGTATCCAGCTCAGGCGGAGCATCCGGCGGATGTCGTCGAGTATCTCGCAGTCCGCCTCTTCTACGAGACGGAATTCGTGCGCGCCGCTTGCGCCGAGCGAGGGGACGCGTCTGAACCCTTGCTGCCGTCGGTCCGCGCCTGCATTCACGCCGCCGGTCCCCAGGAGTTCCCCGTATGCACGGGCTCGGTCGGCGAGCTGTACGCGCTGGCTACCGCCCTGAACTTGGCACCCGCCCAGATCCGCGCCCTGTCGGCGAAGGGTGCGGAGGCGCTCCTTGGCTACGCCCACCGCCTACCAGAAGGGGGACAGGGCCCGATCTGGCTCGAGGCCTATGAGGATTCCTTCCGCGTCCGCTTCCTGCGGCGCTTTGCGGCTCACCGGCCACCCGACGTCAGCGGCCGGGAAAGGCCCGCTGCGCAGATGATTTTCTGCATTGACGCCCGATCCGAGCCGTTCCGCCGCCACCTGGAGAAGCAGGGGAATTACGAGACATTCGGCTACGCAGGATTCTTCGGAGTGCCCATCAGCCACCAGGCCTTCGACAGCGAGGACCGGCTGGCACTGTGCCCCGTTCTTCTCAAGCCTCCCAAGACCGTGAACGAGGCGGTGCGGAGTGGTCAGGAGGGCGCCCTGCGAGGCTATGCATCCGGGACCCGCTGGCGCAGGCTGCGCGACACGCTGTTTCACGACCTCAAGCAGAGCCCCCTCGGTGCCTTCGTGCTGGTCGACGCCGTCGGCGCTCTCTTCAGCATCGGCCTGCTCGGCCGGACGCTGGCCCAGTCCGCGTACGCGCGGCTGCTCGGATGGATGCGCCGGCGCTTCGACGGCGGTGTGCAGACCCGCGTGTCCGCCGATCCGTCGGATGCTCCGGTCAAGCCACCGGTGGGGTTCACGCTCGAAGAGCAGGCGGCCATGGTTGGCGGTGGCCTGCGCATGATCGGGCTGACGCGCGGGTTGGGGCGGATCATCGTCGCCTGCGGGCACGGCGCGGAGTCGGAGAACAACCCATACGCTGCCGCGTACAACTGCGGGGCATGCGGCGGGGCGCACGGCGACCCGAACGCTCGGGCCTTCGTTGGAATGGCCAACGACCCTAGGGTGCGGCGCATCTTGGCCGAGCGCGGGCAGCCGATTCCCGAGGATGTGTGGTTCGTGGCGGGAAAGCACGACACCACGACGGACCGGGTCACATTCTACGACCGCCAAGATGTTCCCGCCAGCCACAGGGAAGACTTGCGCGCCCTCGACCGCGATCTGGCTGTGGTCACGGGGCACCAAGCGGCAGAGCGACTGCGTAGGATCCCCGGAGCCCCAGGGCCGCTAAGGCCGCGGGGAGCGGCCCTGCACGCGCTATCCCGCAGCGTCGACTGGGCCAACCCCCGCCCGGAATGGGGGCTTTCGAGCAACGCCGCGTTCCTGATCGGCCGTCGAGCGCGTACGCTCGGCCTGAACTTGGAGTCGCGCGTCTTCCTGCACTCGTACGATCCGATTGCGGACACCAAGGGGGAGGATCTGGAGAAGATCATGACCGCTCCGCTGATTGTCGGAGAATGGATCAACACGGAGTACTACTTCTCCGCGGTCTCTCCTTGGAAGTACGGCAGCGGAAGCAAAGTCATCCACAACGTCGTGGGTGGCGTTGGTGTCATGCTGGGTAGCCAGAGCGATCTGCGCGGCGGCCTTCCTGTGCAGGGCGTAATCGACGGCCAGCGCAGGTATCACGAGCCGATGCGCCTGCTGGCCATCATTGAAGCCCCGATCGAGAGGATCTCGGCGATCATCCGCAAGCACGAGATCCTGCAAACTCTCTTCCACAACCAGTGGGTGAACCTAGTGGCACTAGACCCTTCGGCGCCGCGCTTCCAGCGGTACCACACCGATGCGACTTGGGAACCGCTGGAGTTTTCGGAGGCCGCGTGACGCCGTGAGGAACCAACTCACGCGCCGAGCCTTGTTCTGGGCTGCGGTCCTGTTCGCCCTCTGGCTGTTGGTGTCGGAGAGTGCCGAACCGGTCCACTTGTTGGTGGGTCTGCTGGCAGCGCTGGGCGTGGCCGTGATCAACTTCGGGGCACGGCCGGCTTCCGGCCGGCCCGTGCGCTGGGCGCACGCGTTGCTCTACTTCCCATGGCTGTGCGGGCAGATCATCGTCAGTGGCCTGCGCGTCGCGTACCTCATCCTCCATCCGAGACTTCCGATCCGCCCGGTCCTGATCCGGCACAAGACAGGTCTCGATGACGACAGGGCGATCCTGCTGCTGGGGAACTCGATCACCCTGACGCCGGGAACCGTCACGGTTGAGGCCTCGCGCGAGGGCCTTATCGTGCATGCCATCGACGGTGAGAAGGGCGCAGTCGCCTCCGCCAAGAAGCTGGAGCACCGCGTTGCCGGGGTCTTCCGTGCACAAGGGGGCCGATCGTGAACCTATCGCTGCTGCTTGTGCTCAACGTCCTTGCTGTGCTGATCGTGCTCTATCTGTATAGGGTCGTGCGCGGACCGACAATATTCGATCGCATGCTCGGGCTGAATGGCATCTCCACCAAGGCCATCATCCTCGTGGTGGTCATCGGCACGGTCTATGACAGGGTGGAAGTCTTCGTGGACATCTCCACTGGCTATGCCTTGCTGAACTTGGTCGGAGCACTGGCGATCGCGAAGTACCTGGAACAGAGGGGGGCTCGCTAGATGTCACTGGTAGTCACGCTGCTGGTTGGGACTGGCCTGTTCTTCCTGATCGTCGCAGCCATTGGCATGGTGCGGCTCCCGGATGTCTACACGAGGGCGCACGCGGTATCGCTCACCGACTCGCTGGGGGCGTTCTTCCTACTGCTCGGACTGGCGGTCCACCATGGCATGAGCACGAGCACCCTCCGTATCCTGGTCGTGCTGGCCCTGCTGTACCTGCTGAATCCAGTCATTGCCCACGCGACTGTCAGGGCGGCGCTGCGGACCGGCCATCGACCGGTGGCGGAGGACCGTCGATGACGTATTCCTTCGAGCTGCCGCTCCTGCTTCTGCTGCTGCTGACCGCAGGTGCCGCAATCGTAGCCAAGGATCTCCTCAGCGCAGTGCTGCTTCTGGGTTCGTACAGCTTCTTTCTGGCGCTGGTTTGGGCCTGGCTGGGGGCCGTCGACGTTGCGTTCGTTGAGGCGGTTGTTGGTGCCGGGTTGGCGACGGTCTTCTTCCTGCTGACCCTCTTCAACGCTGGTCGGGGCGGCATACGGTTCCGAAGGGCGTCCCCTCCGCTGGCGGCCGTAGTCGTGCTGCCCGTGCTGGCGGGGCTGCTGCTCTACGCGGCGAACGACCTGCCCCAACTCGGCGATCCTCAGGCGCCTGCCAGTGTCCACGTGTCGCCCGAGTACCTCACGAGGGCGTATGCCGAGACCCAAACGACGAACATCGTGACGGCAGTGCTGATGGACTACCGCGCCCTCGACACGCTCATCGAGACGGTCGTCGTCTTCACATCTGGGATCGCGTGTTGGCTCCTGCTGAGGAGGGACTCGGAATGATCCAGCCGCCGTACGACAGTCTCATCTGCCGCCGCACGGTGCGGCTGCTGGTGCCGATGGTGCAGATCTTCGCCGTCTACGTGCTGTTCTTCGGTCAGTACGGCCCGGGAGGGGGCTTTGTGGCTGGGGTCATGTTCGCCGCCAGCGTGGTGGTGGACCTGCTGGTCTTCGGGGATCAGGGGGAGACCCGGCACGCGGCCGAGCGGCTCCTTGCCAGCGACGGTGTCGGCCTGCTGCTCTTTGCGGGGATCGGCGGGCTGTGCCTGATCGGGGGCGGAGCGTACCTGGATTATTCGGGACTGGTCATTCCAGGCCTGGACGAGGCCGAACGGCGCCATGTGGCGATCCTGCTTACCCAGGCTGGCGTCGGAATTGACATCGCCGTTGCCTCGGTCTCGATCGTGTTCAGCCTGTGGCGGGCTGGTGAGACAGGAGACGAGCATGCCTGAGCTGCTGGACGCGGCCATCCAGCGGCCCAATTTCGTCACCTTCATCCTGCTCCTGCTGGCCGGCCTCTACATCTGCGTGAGCCACCCCAATCTGATCAAGAAGCTCATCGGTCTGTACCTGGTCCAGAACAGCGTGATCTTCTACTTCGTGACGATCAGCGCGAAGGAAGGGGCGACCGTCCCGGTGCTGCTGGATCCGTCCCGACCGGTCCAGGCCGAGGCCTTCGTCAATCCATTGCCCCACGTGCTAACGCTGACCGCGATCGTCGTGCAGGTCGCCACCCTGGGCGTCTCGTTGGGCATCGTGTCGGCGATCAACAAGCGGTTCGGCAGCTTCGATGAGGAAGCAATCTTGGAGAAGCTGCAGTGACCGAGTCTCTCCCGGCCTTGGTCTTCTTGGTCCCCTTGGCGGCCGCAGTGTCTATGCCCGTGGTCGGGCACTGGAAGCGGTCCGCCTGCCGGCCTCTTACAGCGGCGGCGGCCGTCGCGATGACGTTGCTGGCGATTGCCAGCCTCTGCTCCGTGGTGGCGTTCGGACCCGTCCGCTACGCGGTCGGCGGCTGGCAGGCTCCGCTCGGCATCGAGTGGGTCGCCGACGAGGTGTCGGCGACGATGGCGGCTATTGCGAGCCTTGTGGGGCTGTTGGTCCTCGGATTCTCAGGGCCGCTGGGCGAGGCTTCGCTGGCGGGACGAACAGTCCCGTACCACACGACCGTATTGCTGCTGCTCGCCGGAGTTGTCGGCGTAATCTACGCCGGCGATCTGTTCAACATCTTCGTGTTCTTGGAAGTGGTCTCGCTGGCTTCCTACGCGTTGGTCGCTGTGCCCGGGGGCAGGGCATTGCTGTCGGCGTTCCGGTACCTGATGATTGGTGCGCTGGCAACCGCGTTCTACCTGCTGGGAGTGGCGTATTTCTACGCCCTGACGGGCACTCTGAATATCGCCGACCTAGCTCAGCGCCTGCCGGGCTTGCTCGAGTCGAAGGCGGCTGCCGGGGGCATTGCGTTCATTCTCATCGGTCTTGCCATCAAGATGGCCCTCCTGCCTGTGCACGCTTGGCTCCCCGACGCCTATGCGCACGCCCCGAACTCGGCCGCTCCGTTGCTCGCCGCGCTCGTGACGAAGACGGCGATCTTGGTTTGGGCCCGCATCCTGCTGTGGGGGATCATCCCCGCAAATGCAGGCGCGGAGCAGATTCTCTATGCCGTCGTCTCAGGCTTGGGGATCGTCGCTTCCGTGGGCGGGGCCCTGCTAGCCATTCGTCAGACGGAGATCAAGCGGATCTTCGCCTATGGCGGCATTGCGCACGTGGGGCTTGTCATGGTCGGCCTTGGGCAATCCAGCACCAAGGCCACCGCCGGAGCACTGTACTACTTGGTCAACGACGCGGTGATGCAGGCCGGGTTGTTCATCTTCGCCGGTGTGGCCGCGTGGCGCTACGGGGTCCGAGCGATCGACGACATCGCCGGGGCCCAGATTCGGAATCCGTGGGTCATCGCCCCGTTGGTGATCGCGGCGGTTGGGATGGTGGGCATTCCGCCGACAGGCGGGTTCGTCGGCAAGTGGAACATCCTGCTGGGGACGATGGAGGCCGGCAATCCATTCGCAGCAGGGGCTCTGGTGTTGACTTCTCTGCTGACGCTGGGGTATTTCGCCCCCGTCCTTGAGAGGATCTTCCGCTCCCAGCAGGCCTCCCGCACGGGTGAGCTGCGCGGGGCCTTGGGGTGGCCGGTGCGGCTGAGCATGGCCGTCCCGGCGGGCTTGGTCTTGGGCCTGGGGATCTTCGGCGACGGCTTGATGTCGGCGTTCTTGCGGGTGGTTGGAGGGCCGTGACCTTGGCAGGCAGTGGGCCGTTCTTGCTCTTGGCACTTGCCGGTCAGGCCCTCTTCGCGCCTGATCGGGATGGTCGCGTCGGGCGCAGTCCATCTGCCCAGGAAGCGCGTTGATAGCCATGTTGCCCTACGCCCTCATCCCAGGATTGCCCCTGGCCGCATTCTTGTTCCTGCCGCTGGCGGGCCGGTCGATCGGTGACCGGTCACACCTGGTCGGCATTCCCGCCGTCGGGGGCTCCTTCGTTCTCTCGGTCGCGGGCCTCTTCCAGATTGCAGGCCACGGCCCCTTGGAGATTCCGGTCTACGAACTGCTGCAGGTGGGTTCCCTTCGCATCGTGGTTGGCTTGTGGCTCGACCAACTGGCCGCAGTCGTGCTCGTGCTGGTGACGGGGGTCAGCTTCATCGTCCACGTGTATTCGGCACGCTACATGATTGGAGATCCGCGGTACCGGCGGTTCTTTGCCCTGATCGGTCTCTTCACGGGGGCCATGGCTCTGCTTGTCCTCAGCAACAACCTGCTGGTCACCTACATGTGCTGGGAACTGATGGGGATCTGCTCGTATCTGCTGATCTCGCACTGGGCCGGCCGCGTGGCGGCCGCGCGGGCGGCCACAAAGTCGTTCTTGGTCAACGCCGTCGCCGACGTGGGGTTGGGCTTCGGCGTCGTACTTGCCTTCGCGACCTACGGGACGCTCGACATCCGCGAGATCCTGGCGCAGGCCGCGAGCATGTCAGGAGAGACCATCAGTCTGCTCGGGGTTGAAATCGGTCGCAACACACTCATCACGCTTTGTCTGCTGAGCGGGGCGATGGGGAAGTCCGCGCAGTTTCCGCTACACGTCTGGCTGCCGTACGCCATGGAAGCTCCGACGCCGGTCTCAGCGCTGATTCATGCGGCAACCATGGTCAATGCCGGGCCATTCCTGCTCATCCGGCTGAGTCCGCTTGTGATGCTCGCCCCGTCGGCGATGGTGGCCATTGCCGTAGTCGGGGCGGCTACAGCACTCTACGGAGCCTTGGTTTCCCTTACGCAGTCCGACATCAAGCGCCTGTTGGCCTATTCGACGATCAGCCAGATCGGCTTCATGGTTTTCGCCTGTGGGGTGGGCGCTTTCACGGCCGCGGTCTTCCATCTTGTGGCCCATGGCTTCCTGAAAGGCTTCCTGTTCCTGTCTACCGGCAACTCGCTCTGGCAGGCAAGTCATGGGCACGGGACGGCGATGGACGGTGAATCCGGCTCGCGAAGGCTGGCCGTCGGCGCTCTCGTCTTGGCCTGCATTCCGCCGCTGCTGCTGTTCACGGGTCCGTACGAGCGGCTGTGGACGGCGCAGCACACCGAAGGCGCGAGGGCCGCATTCTGGGTCATCGCACTCCTGGCGGTCTTCACCACGGCCAGCTACACGTATCGCGCCGTGCAGCGCCTGTTTTCCCCTCGTGTGGCTGGCGCCGCTCCGAAGCTGTTCGCGGCCAAC
Organism: Bryobacterales bacterium; assembly: GCA_028819235.1. Lineage (GTDB taxonomy): Bacteria > Acidobacteriota > Terriglobia > Bryobacterales > UBA6623 > VXMF01. The sequence continues at coordinate 61,006 of JAPPMC010000172.1, read as the reverse complement.
AAGCTGCCGGTCGTTGCATTGATGACGCTAGGCGGCGCCGCGCTGATGCTGCCACTGTGGTCCCGCTTCACCGAGTTCTTGGGCCCCGTTGTGGGACAAGGGGGCCTATCTGCGCCTCCGCGCGCGGCGGGCATTTCGACCGGATTGGGCGTGGCACTTGCCACCGCGTTGGCGGGATGGTTGCTTGCGCACGTGCGACATCGGCGCCCTGTGGCCAAGCCGCTACAGCAGCGTCCGTGGGTGATGCGTCTGTATGTCCTGTTCTTGAACCAGCTCTACATCGACGAACTTCACCGCGCCTGCGTGGTGCGGCCCTTGCTCCGCATGGCGGTCTGGTTGCGCCACTATGTCGAGGCCATCTTCTTGGAGCAAGTCCTCCTTCGGGCTGGCGCTGTGCGCCTTACGCTGCGCCTCTCGGGCGGGATGCGCCGTCGGCTGGAGGAGGCCGTTATCGAAGGCACGATCCAGCGACTGGCAAGTCTCGCCATTGGCATATCGGCATGGCAGTTTCGGATCATCGACTTGCGGGGGGTCGATTCCGCGGGCCAGCGGGCGGCCTTCGCTGCCGTCGCCTCGGCGCGGGCGCTGCAGCGCAGGGAACCTCGGACGGTTCGCTCGAACCTGCTGATCGCCGTGTGCGGGCTGGTTCTGGTGATAGGGCTTGCTTACTGGTGGATTGCAGGGTAGAAGAGAAGGGATCCGATCATGCCGTCTTTTGTTTCCGAGAACCTGCTGGTCCCGCTGATCGCGGTTCCCTTCTTGGGAATCCTCGCTGTGGTACTGGCACGGCGGGACCAATGGGCCCGGTACTGGGCAATGGCGAGTTCGCTTGTGAGCTTGGCCCTTTCCCTGGCGCTGTGGCAGGCATTCGATCCCGCTGTATCCGGCATGCAGTTCGTTCGGAGGGCCGCTTGGATGCCGACCTTCAACGTGGAGTTCGCGGTCGGGCTGGACGGCCTGAGCATGCTCTTGGTGCTGCTAACGACGATACTTACTCCGCTGTCGGTGCTGGCATCCTGGAGCTCGATCACGACGAAAGTGAAGGCGTACCTGAGCTTGATCCTGCTCGCGGAGGGCTCCATGCTGCTGGTCTTCGCGGCCATGGACGCCTTCCTGTTCTTCATGCTATGGGAAGTCACGATGGTGCCGATGTACTTCATGATCGTGATCTGGGGCGGACCGAAGCGGATTGCCGCCGGGCTGAAGTTCGTGCTGTACAGCCTGACCGGCAGCCTCCTGCTCCTGGTCGGCCTGCTCGGGCTCCACATGCAGGCTGGAGGCACCTTCGACATTCAGGCCATGGCGGCAGCAACGATCGAGGAAGGCGCCCAGCACTGGATCTTTCTGGCACTGGTCTTGGGATTCGCAATCAAGCTCCCGATGGTGCCCTTCCATTCTTGGCTGCCCGATGCGCACTCCGAGGCCCCGACGGCCGGCAGCGTGATCCTTGCGGGAATCCTGCTCAAGATGGGTGGCTACGGGTTCCTCCGCTTCTGCCTGCCCATCCTGCCTGAGGTCTCGGCCATATACTCCAAGTACATCCTGTGGGCATCCATCGTGGCCATCTTGTACGGAGGATGCCTGGCTCTCGCTCAGTCTGACCTGAAGAAGCTGATCGCCTACTCGTCCATCTCTCACATGGGATTCGTTACGTTGGGCATCTTTGCCTTCAATGAAGAGGGGATTCAGGGGTCGATCCTGCAGATGTTCACCCACGGGGTCACCACCGGAGCGCTCTTCCTTGCCGCCGGCCTGCTATACGACCGGACACACGACCGGCAGATCGCCTCGTACGGGGGACTCCACAGGCCCATGCCGCGGTTTGCAGTCTTCTTCTGCATATTCTGCGTCGCATCGTTCGGATTGCCGGGCACGGCGAATTTCGTGGGCGAGTTTCTGGTGCTCGTCGGAACCTCTTATGGAAGCCTGCTGATGGTCGTTCTCTCCATGGGCGGGATCGTGCTGGCGGCGGGCTACATGCTCTGGACCTTCCAGCGCGTCGTCTTGGGGCGTCCTGGCAACTCCATTGCGGCTTCGCTTCCGGACATGACGCGCCGTGAGATCGCCACTCTGCTGCCGCTGGCAGTGATCGTTCTCGTAGTGGGCGTGTTTCCCGCGCCACTGGTGGAGACCATGACCGCCACCGTCGCGCAGATTGTCGAGCGCGCGGGCAACGTCGCGCTACTGGCCGTCCCCGGCGGCTGATCTTCTCGCGCGCTGCGAGCGAACCCCTGGGCCGAATCGTCACCGCCACGAGACCGGATCGGCGTCTCCGGGCCCCAGCGCCCCGAGTGACGTCTGGTGAGTCATGACCGCGCCTTAAGTGCGCCGTCGCGGTTGCCGCAAGTGGTAGGATCCGGGCGGTCGCATGGCGTGTACCGGTGTGCGTCCCTGAAGGAGGTTCAATGATCAGTCGATCCTATTCCATCGCCCAGGCCATAGCCATGGCCTTGCTGGTGGCAACCAGCGCATCCGGTCAGGGGGTGTCCGGAAGCGCCTCGGTGTCTGGAACGGTAACCGACGCCACCGGAGGGGTTATCCCGGGTGCGGATGTGATCCTGATCAGTCCCGACAGAGGGTCCGAGCAGCAGGTGTCTTCCAACGAGTCAGGGAATTACACCTACCCAGACGTCACTCCCGGCGTGTACTCCGTTCGTGTGTCAGCGGACGGTTTTGCGACCAAGGAGGTCACGGACCTTCAGGTCCAAGTCGGCCAGCGGGCTGTCGTGGACCTCGCTCTGGACATCGGCCAGGTCACTGAAGTGGTGACCGTCGAGGCAGCCGCCGTACTGCTGGAGACCGAGTCGAACGCCATCGGAACCGTAGTGGACTCGGAACGCGTCAACGAGCTCCCGCTCAACGGTCGGAATTTCTTGCAGCTGGCACTGCTCTCTGGCGGCACTGCTCCGGCCGAGGGGAGGGCTTCCTTCGCGGGCCAGATCGGTCATCCGGGGCGCTTCGTGGTGGTGGGCGGCGTCAAGGCAGCCAACAACAGTTACACCATCAATGGCATCCAAGTGCGCGGCGCACGCGGCGGCGAGTTGGCCATCAACGTTTCCGTCGCCAATGTTGACCAGTTCAAGGTGCAGTCCAGCTTCTTCATGCCGGACCAGGGCCCGAATCCCTCGATGGTGAACGTCACGACCCGCGGCGGCACGAACGAGTTCCACGGCGAGCTGTTCGAATTCGTGCGCAATACGGCGCTCGACGCTCGGAGCTTCTTTGCGCCCGGACCGGAAGAGCTAAAGCGGAACCAGTTCGGCTTCGCGGTAGGCGGGCCGGTCGTGCCGAACAAGGTCTGGTTCCGCGGTGGGTATGAGGGAATGCGGGAGCGGGTGGCGTTTTCCCGCGGCGTGTTCACGCCGACGCAGGCCATGTTCGGCGGGGACTTCTCCGAGGATCCGTTCGTCATACATGACCCTGACACTCTTGATCGCGAGGCTGGCAGGCGAAACCCGTTCCCGAACCAGGCGGTCCCCAGATCGCGCTTCAACTCGGTCTCGGAGAACCTCCTGCAGTACTACTTGCCGGGATCCAGCTTTCACCAGCGCCCGAACAACCTCTTCGTGCACCCTAGGAACACCGTCGATGACAACCAATTCAACGTTCGAATCGACACACAGCTCACCCCCAAGCAGAGCCTGTTCAGCCAGTTCATCTGGTCTGACAACGCCGCCGTGCGGCCCGGCGCGTTTCCGCTAAGCGGGGCGTTCTATCCGAACGAGTTCGCCATGTGGATGATCCAGCACACCTACACGATCTCGCCGAAGTGGATCAGCACCCTCCGTTTGGGGGTCTCCCGCAATCAGGCCCTGTTCAGCAACGAAGCCCGTGAGGTAGGAGACATCCTCACGCCGCTCGGCATCACCGGCACGTTTGACACCCGCGGCGTATTCGCGCAGGGCATCCAAGGCTTCACCGGGTTTGGGCGATCGAACGGCGATCTCGGAAACATCGACAACAACTATCAGTTGGATCCGGGAATGACGTACATCTCGGGAAATCATCAGTTCCGGTTCGGAGCGAGCATTCGCTACCGGCGGACCTGGCAGCAGAACGCCAATGCGGGTGCGCACGGGGGCCTGAGGTACAACCGCGTGTATTCCGCACAGTTGGCAACGAATGCGGCCGGGAACCTGACACCTGACGGCCGCAGCGGGAATGCCTTTGCGGACTACCTCCTTGGAACGCCCGATCGCGGCAGCACGCGCGGCTTGCCGATGCTGCCATACCGCCACACGCAGTTCATGCCGTATGTTCAGGACACTTGGAAGGTTCGGCGCAACCTGACCCTCAATTGGGGGCTCTCGTGGTTCAAGGACACGATTCCGAACCCGCAGGGCAGGGCAGCCGACTTTCCGCACGGATTCGATCCGGCGACGGGCCTACTCGAGTTTGCCGTCTTGGGACAGGTGGACCCGCGCGTCATCGAGCCGGACAGCGACAACTTCGCCCCGCGACTCGGCCTTGCTTGGCAGCTGGACGACAAGACCGTGATCCGGGCGGGAGCCGGCGCTTACTTCTCGGACATGCAGCTGATCGAGCTCCAGTTCTCCGCGGTCGGGCCCCCGTTCACGAACAGTGTCGATGCGATCAACACGGGCAAGCTCATCCCAGAGTTCATACCGGGGGTGAACATCTTTCCTGTTGTGCCGCTTCCGCCGATCGACGACAACTTCGCTCAGAACTTGCCCTCGGGCATTACTCCGTTCACGCTGCAGGAGGAGGGCCGGACGCCCTATGTCCAACAGTGGAACCTCTCCGTGCAGCGGACGCTGGGCGACAACGACCTGCTTGAGCTCAGCTACCTGGGCAACAGCGGCCATCGCCAGCAGAATCGCTACGACAACAATCAGTGCCAAGTCGGGCCCGACCTGCGCTGTGACCGGTCGACACGGCCCTATCTCAGGTACAACGCGATCCTGCAGTCTGACTTCAATGCCAATTCCAGCTACAACGCCTTGATCGCCCGCTACCACCATCGCATGTCCGGAGGGCTGGACTTTCGGGTCGAGTACACGTTCGGCAAGGCCCTCTACGATGGCTGGGAGCTCGGGGGCGCGACCAACAACCAGATCGCCACCAATCGTGCCCTCGACAAGGGCCCGACGTCTTTCAACGTCAAGCACCGCGGTGTGGTCAGCGCCATCTGGGAGCTGCCTCTTGGCCGGGGCCGGCGCTTCGGCTCAGGCATGGGCAAGGCGGCCGACGCCGTGGTCGGCGGGTGGAACGTCACCACGATCGCCACCTTCTCCAACGGCCTGCCAATCCTTATCACCGTTCCGAACCGCACCGGCAGCCCGTTTGTCGGCCATCGCCCCAACAGAACCTGTTCAGGGAACCTCTCCAACGTGGACCTGCGAAGGGACCGCCTGTTCATCGACAGGAGCTGTTTCCAAAACACCGAGCGCGGCTTCTTCGGCAACTCGGACCGCGCGCCGATCAGCGGCCCCGGCCTGAACCAGTTCGACATCGGCATTCAGAAGCAGGTGGCGCTCGGCGAGGCTCGGTTCGTGCAGTTCCGGGTGGAAATGTTCAACGCCTTCAACCACGCCCAGTTCCTCAATCCCAACGGCAATGTGGCCAACCGAAACTTCGGCCTCGTCGGCGGGACGCGGCGCCCGCGCCTAGTGCAACTTGGGCTGAAGCTGGTCTTCTGACCCTTGCGTGCGTCCCAATCGGCGTAGGACCGGCCTAGAGTTGGCCATCGCCCCCTGAACCAGTTGTCGACGCGCTTCACGGCGGCTCAATGGGCGTGGTGGCCCGGCCCCGTGCTTCCAAATGGCAGTGCAAACTTGTCCACCTCCGGTCCACGCGGGCAGATCTTGCTGCTTACGACTTCGCTATTGGAGATCGGGCAGCCCGGTCGCGGGTCCGGTGAGCGCCTGCCACTGTTTGCCCGTGCGCCCGAGCATGCCGACGGCCGGCCCGTTCCGATGCTCCCTGCGCCGTGTCCTCAGCGGATGCCATACGGGACCGCCCGGTATCGGAACGTCTGGAGAGCGAGTGACACGACCTGCGAACCCATGCAGTGTCGCCCACTCCGCCCATTGGTCGAGGACGCGAGCCGTCGCTGGGCACCAGATACCGAATCTGGACATCGGAGCGGTCTCGTTCCTTGGCACTGGCCTTCGGGGCGCACGCGTAAAGGGCGGCCAGCCGGTCCCCCGCAACAAGGCGTCAGTGGGGTGAGCGGACCTTCCGTTGGCTGGCCCGCCGTGCCGCCCTACCCAGTGGCGGGACGGACCAATGACGTGCAGGGCCTACTCGGTTCGGCATGGGCCCTGGCTATGGGTGCCAGCGCACCTCCGGGCGTTCGCCCCATTGGTTTCGTGGCTGCCCGAGGACCCCATCAAGAAACCATAGGGCCCAAGAAATGTTCAACGTATGCCCAAGCTAATAGCTGACCGATTTACCAAAACTTAACACTCGCTAACGCCAAAGATATTCTCTGCTCCCAGCGATTCCCTGATGGCCCAAATCAGGACCAAAGCAAAGCAAACGCGAGCGGCTACGGACTACCGCAGCCGCTCGCCAACCTCAGAGACCCTAGCCCACACTCGCCTTGATTCTTGGCCTTGAGATGGTTCCCAAGAACGATTTCGGTCATGCCGACGAATCCTTTGAATGGAACGCCGTGGTCACGCAAGACTGGCCGCCGGGCCAACGCCCACCGACCTGCGTTCCGGGCATCTCCCGACCTGTCGTCGAGAAAGCCGAACCGGCGCCGCCGACCTTGCACCGCAGTCGCATCGCCAGACGGCCAGACGGCCCCAGTCGAGATAGCCTACGGCAAGGACTTCGGATCACGGCTCAGTCCGGCAACGCTCCCGAGAACTCCTCATCAATTCCTGGCGACCGACGGCCCCGGTTGCCACCGACGCTTGAGGTGGCAGATATTGAACCCGCACCCGGCTCACCCACTACATAGTGTGCAAGCCACGCCTGTGGCGTCCTTGCCGAAGGCAGTCAGGACACCTCTCAGCCCTTCAGCCGATTGAGGATCCTCATCGCCAAGACTGTGGCCACACCTGAATACAGCACTGTGCTGAGGTGCCCGACAATCGCGTCCAAGTGCCCGCCGATCGCCGGAATGTGGTTCAGCACGTCCGCGCTTGCGGCTGCGCCAACAGCCACTGCCACAATCAGCTCACCGGTCGCGTCTTCGGGATCCCAGGCAAGTGCGGCGTAGATCAGGCCGACGAGCACCAAGAGCAGCGACGCGATGCCTGCGCCCGCGAGATCCGGAGCCAGAGCATCCACGATCGCCACCAGAGCAGCGATCCCAATCAAGACCTTGTTTGCCATTTGACCTCCTATTTTCGTTGTCCTGCTACAAGGCATTGGAAGCGCCCCATGCGTTCTGCAGCATAAAGCGCTAATGCCGCAGTGATCGTAGCACGGATGAGACAACGATGGGGCAGTCTTCGGTACGTTTCCGCACTTTTCTGTCGTTCTAGACCGCTCGCAAGCGCCGAAACAGGACCAATCCACGGGTTTTCGGCGCTCCAAACGCGGAAGTTGACCGATGTATTGGCCGGTCGCCAGCGTTTCACTAAGAGAGATCAAGCGTGAGGACCTCAACCTAGCGACCGTTGTTATGCGCGAGACAGGGCGCAGCTTGCTGATAACCACTGCCATTCGTCTCCGAATGCCTCAGCGCCCGATGCAGGCCTCGGAGCGGCCGGCAGACATCTTCCACCGATCGCGTGCGCGTGGCCGCCCGCGCGGGCGTCGTCCGACTCGGTTCGGTTGGCTTCGGTCTGACCGACTGGCTTCCGTCGGATCGACCCAACCGTTACGATGGGTGCGTGAGAAGTTGCGCGGGACGGTCGTCCGGTGGAGCCCCCGCGGCGAAGTCCGGGACCGGCCACTGTCCTGCCTGTTTCCGGCGGGGAGATTGATGCTGCCCTTGCGCACCGTTTCGGTTGGTTGCGTCCTTCTCGGCGTCACCGCCTCTTTCGCCCAGCCCGGCGAAATGCCGGAGCCGGTGACCGAGCGGATAGACTTCGGGACCCACGTCCAGCCAATCCTGAGGGACCGCTGCCAGGCTTGCCACGGTTCCGCGAACGCGATGAACGGTCTCCGCCTTGACCGGCGCGCCGATGCCATGAGGGGAGGGCACTCGGGCCCCGCTATACTGCCCGGCAATTCCCGGGAGAGCCGTCTGGTCCACATGGTGGCGGGGTATCGAGTGAAGGTGGTCATGCCTCCCGTGGGAGATCCGTTGTCGGCGGCGGAGATCGGCGTGTTGCGTGCGTGGATCGATCAAGGCGCGCATTGGCCCGAGGAAGGCTCGCGAGGCTCGGCAGGCGAAGCTGCCTCAGATGCGGAGAGACACTGGGCGTTCCAGCCGATAGTCCGCCCGTCCGTCCCTGCCGGAGATCACCCGGTGGACCACTTTGTGCGGGCGCGCCTACACTCGGAGGGTATTGAGCCGGCACCTGTAGCAGACCCCAAGACATTGCTCACCCGCCTCAACCTTGACCTGATAGGCCTTCCTCCGACACCGGAAGAACAGCGCGTCTACCTCGACGATGGCAGCAGGGGTGCTTACGGGCGCGCGGTTGAGCGGCTGCTCGCTTCGGACCACTTTGGCGAGAAGCAAGCCATGCACTGGCTGGACCAGGTGCGCTATGCCGACTCGGACGGTTACGCGAAGGATCTGGTCCGCCCGCACGCTTGGCGTTACCGGCGCTGGGTGATTGACGCACTCAACGCAGGCATGGGATTCGACCAGTTCTCGACCCTCCAGATAGCCGGAGATCTCGTGCCCGACCGCACTGTCGAGGATCTGGTCGCCACCGGATTTCACCGCAACACACTGCGCAACCGTGAAGGTGGCGTCAATCCGGCCCAATACGCTTTCGAGGAGACCATTGACCGGACCGGCACGTTTGGCACAGTCTGGCTGGGGCTCACCCTCGGCTGCGCGCAGTGCCACGATCACAAGTATGACCCGCTGTCGCAGCGCGACTTCTATCAGGTGTTCGCGTACTTCGACAACCTTGACGAGGCGATGATCTACGCACCCCTCTCGGGAGAGATGGGGCCTTACCTGCAGAGGGTCAATGATTACCGGCGTGAGCACCAGCGCATCTTGGACGATCACAACGTGCCCGCGCTGCAGGCGGACTGGGAACGCCGCAGCCTTCAGGCCGGCGCCAATCCGGGCGTCTATCTGGACTACGACTTGGCTTGGCAGGAGCTCGGCCTGAACACGGACGGGGGCCAAGAGGTCGTGCGCGTCCCTCCCGAGCGCCGGACCTGGCGTCAGGCAAACATGGTCACCTACTACTTCCTGCGTGCATACAGTCTCGTTGTGGGAGGGGAGAAGGCCAAGGAATTACGATTCCCTGATGCCCTGCGGCAACTCAGCGAACTCCACAGGCGCTTCCCTCAGCCCAGCGAGGCTCGCATTGTCCGGGAACGCGCCAGCCGTCGCCCCACCTTCCTGCGTGTCAGGGGCAGCTGGGATCGACCTGGGATCGAGGTATCCCCACGCACACCGCATGCCCTGCCGGCCTCGACGGAACCTGTCGCTGACAGGCTTGCCCTAGCGCGGTGGCTATTCTCCGAAGGGAATCCGCTCACCGCACGCGTCGTGGTCAATCGAGTCTGGCAGGAGTACTTCGGCCAGGGGCTGGTGCGGACATCGGAGGACTTCGGCACGCAGGGCTCCCCGCCAAGTCACCCGCATCTCCTCGACTGGCTGGCTGCCGAGCTTCGGGACAGCGGCTGGGATATCAAGCACCTGCACCGTCTGATCGTGACGTCGGAAACGTACAAGCAGTCGGCCCGTGTGCGGGAAGACCTGGCCCAGCGAGACCCGTCGAATGTGCTGCTCGCGCGACAGAGCCGCCTGCGGCTGCCGGCGGAGTTGATCTGGGACAGGGCCTTGGCGTCTTCCGGCCTCTTGCACCCGGATGTCGGCGGTCGAAGCTTCCGTCCCGCCATGCCGGAGGGCACGACCGGATTCAAGGCAGGAGGCACGGATTGGATGCCCAGCACGGGTGCGGAGCGCTACAAACGCGGCATGTACATTCAGTTCCAGCGCACCCAGCCATTCCCGTACCTGGTGACATTCGACTCTCCCGACTTTCGTGCCCCTGCATGTCGGCGAGAACGCTCGAACACGCCGCTCCAAGCACTCAATCTGCTAAACGACCCCACCTTTGCCGAAGCGTGGCGTGCCCTCGCGGTCCGGGTACTGTCCCAAGCACCAACGGCTTCGCTGAGGGGTCGGCTGCGTTATGCCTTCAACCTTGTACTTGGTCGCGAGCCAACCGAAGCCGAGATTGGCCGCTTCGAGCAGTATGTTGACGGGCGCTTGGCGGCCGGGCAGGGCGAGCACGGTGGCTCCGCCACTCTACCCAGTGTCGAAGGTATCGACAATAACGAGCTGGTGGCCTGGACCGGCGTCGGCAGGGTGCTCATGAACCTGGACGAATTTGTGACTCGGCCATGACAATCCCTGAACTGAGCGTGATCCGCTCCCGTCGCGACTTTCTCGAGCGAACGCTATTCGGGACCGGGTTAGGCGCACTCGCCCACCTGCTCGGTGTTGAGGGGCGCACTGCGCCCGCGTCAGCCGATCCGCTGGCGCCTCGCCAGCCGCATTTCGCGCCCAAAGCCAAGAACGTCATCTTCCTCTTCCAGGCGGGGGCTCCCAGCCAGATCGACCTGTTTGATCCCAAGCCGGAGTTGCACAAGTGGGACGGTCAGTCGCTCCCTCCGTCTGTGGCCTCCCAATTGCAGCTCGCATTCATCCAGCCGACGGCCAAGGTGCTGGCAAGCCGCCGTCGCTTCGCGCCAGCTGGCCAGTCCGGGATCGAGCTCTCCGAGTGGCTGCCCCACACGGCCAAGATAGCGGACGAGATCTGCTTGGTTCGGTCCGTGCGGGGCGAGTCTGTGAATCACCACCCTGGCCAGGCCCTGCTCATGTCGGGCAGTCCAATTCCCGGGCGGCCCACTATAGGGTCTTGGGTCACCTACGGCCTGGGAAGCGAGTCCCGGAATCTTCCGGGGTTTGTCGTGCTGAAGACCGGCTCGTCCACGCAGGGGAGCACTGGGAACTGGACGAACGGCTTTCTGCCTTCCAACTATGGAGGTGTCCTGCTCCGCAGCACTGGCGATCCGATCCTGCACCTGTCTAATCCCCCTGGCGTCTCCTCCGAGATGCAGCGCGAGGATCTTGACCTCATTCGCGAGCTCAATTCACAACAGTTGGCTCGCTCGGGCGACCGCGAGATCGCGGCGCGCATTGCGGCCTACGAGCTCGCGTTCCGCATGCAGGCGGACGCGCCCCAGCTGATCGACGTCTCCGACGAGTCCGATGGAACCCGCGAAATGTACGGCCTGAACGCCGCAGCGACCCGCGACTACGGGATGACCTGCCTTCTGGCGCGGCGCTTGGTGGAGCGTGGTGTTCGCTTCGTCCTTAACCAGCACGCCCAGTGGGACCACCACACCAACCTTGACAAGGGCCTCAGCGCGAAGTGCCGCACGACTGACCAGCCGGCGGCCGCCTTGGTTCAAGACCTGAAGCAGCGCGGCCTGCTGGATGAGACCTTGGTGATCTGGGCGGGTGAGTTCGGTCGCACGTCCCTCGCCGAATGGCGGAATCCTTCCGATCCGGCGAACATTGGTCGGGACCACCATGCGGACGGTTTCAGCGTGTGGTTTGCCGGAGGCGGAATCAAGGGTGGACAGGTGATCGGCAGCACGGACGAGCTGGGCCTGACAGTCGAGCGAGATCCCGTCCACGTTCATGACCTGCAGGCGACGGTTCTGCACTGTCTCGGAATAGACCACGAGCGCCTCACATACCGTCACTCGGGACGCGACTTCCGGCTGACCGACGTGGGCGGCACGGTGGTTGACGCCATGCTGGCCTGAAGGTCGGGCGGGGTCAGACTGGCCGACGCCGCTCCAGTGGAGGCTTCGTCTCCCCTTGCAGAGGCTCCGGATCGCAGCGGGGGTTTCAGTACAATCAGGTCCCAGGGAGGAACAGTCATGGTCCGTTTTCTGGCGCTCGTTGCGCTTTCGGTATCGCTGTGCGGAGCACAGCAGCTCAAAATTCTGGTCGCTGGCCAGAACGAGGAGACAATCGCCGACTGGCAGTCGGCCTCCGACAAGGTCAAGCTAGTCAGGGTTTCGTCCGACACGGCCATGGGCGAGATCGCCGATGCGGACGCATACATCGGCAACATCTCGCCGGAGCTGGTCCAGGCCGGCAAGAAGCTGCGTTGGGTACAGACACTGAGTGCGGGTGTGGAGCAGGTCCTGCACAAGTCGGGCTCGGATGCACTGGCGAACAGCGATATAGTCCTGACCAACAACCAGATAGTCCAGGGTCCGGAGATTGCCGACCATGCGATGGCGCTGCTGCTGGCGCACACGCGCTTCCTGCCTACGTACCTAAAGAGGCAGGCCGACGAGAACTGGCAGGGCCGACCGTACACGCTGGTGGAACTCAATGGCAAGAATGCGCTGGTGATCGGCATGGGCGGCATCGGCATGCAGATCGCCATCCGGGCTTGGGCACACGGCATGAAGGTCGTCGGCGTCGACCCCGAGGACATCCCCTACGCACCGTACGTTGAAGAAGTCGTCAAGCCGGACATGCTCGACAGCGTGATCGGGGATGCGGATGTGCTCTTCATGGCTGCGCCTCACACACCCGCCAGCCACAGGATGATCGGACCGGACCAGTTTGAACGAATGAAGCAGGGCTCGTACTTCATCGCCGTCAGCCGCGGCGGAACCTACGATCTGGACTCATTGGTGAAGGCGCTGGACTCGCAGCGGCTCGCTGGGGCAGGGGTCGACGTGACGGACCCAGAGCCCCTTCCCAAGGGCCACGCGCTTTGGAGCATGGACAACGTCATAATCACCCCGCACATCGCGGGACGGTCGGACATGGACCGCGGACGCATGCTGGGGATCGTTAAGTCGAATATCAAGCGGTTCGCCGAAGGGCAACGCCTGTACAACATCGTCGACAAGCGGAAGGGGTACTGACCAAGTGCGGGTGTGGTTTCCCGGCGGGCTTCCCGGAGCGTTCCCCCGGGCTCTCGCCACACTGGCTCTCTCAGGAGTCGCCGGCCTCGGGCTGGCGGCCGACGCATCAGGTCAGCCCCCCAACATCGTCCTGATCATCTCAGACGACCACGGATGGCCGGACTACGGCTTCATGGGGAGCGACGTCGCTCGTACGCCCCACTTGGACCGTTTGGCTTCGCGGTCGCTGGTGTTTACGAGGGGGTACTTGCCTTCGCCCGTGTGTCGGCCAAGCCTTGCGACACTTGCGACGGGCCTGTATCCGCACCAGCACGGGATCACCGGGAACGATCCTCCGGGTGCCTGGCCTCGGGACGCGTGGGATCCTGCCAACCGCGCAACCATGGAGCGGGTCTTCGCGCGAAACGAGAACGTCACGGAATTGCTGGCCCGGTCAGGGTATTCCGGCCATCAGTCAGGCAAGTGGTGGGAAGGCAATCCACTGGACCACGGGTTCGCGGCGGCAATGACGCACGGCGACGTGACACGCCGGGGACGCCACGGTGACGAGGGACTTCGGATCGGGCGCGAAGGCTTGGAGCCGATCTTTGACTTCATGCGCGGCCTGCAGGGCCCCGAAGGCCAGCGCGCTCCTTTCTTCATCTGGTACGCGCCATTCTTGCCACACACACCGCATGATCCACCGGACCGATTGCTCTCGAAGTACCTGCACGGTGATCGCCACGAGCGCGTGGCCCGCTATCTCGCGATGGTGGAGTGGCTTGACGAAACCGTAGGCGAGCTTCTCCAGTTCTTGGACGAGAGAGGACTGGCCGACAACACGGCAGTGCTGTACGTGGCCGACAATGGCTGGATCGCCGAAGAGTCCAACGAAGCCCAGCAGAGGTCGCGCGCCAAGATGTCCCCCTACGACATGGGGGTCCGAACGCCAGTGATGGTGCACTGGCCCGGGCACGTGGATCCCCGTCGCGACGAGACGACGCTGGTGAGCAGCGTTGACATCGTCCCTACGATCCTTGGGATCGCTGGAATTGCGCGCCCGGAAGGGCTCCCCGGCGTAGACCTGCGCGACAAAGCAGGGCTGGCCGGGCGGACCTCGGTGTTCGGCGCGACGTTCGCGCACACTGCCGTGGATGTCGACCGTCCGGAGGCGAATCTCAAGTACCGCACCGTCGTTCGCGAGGATGGCTGGAAGCTGGTTCTTCCCCACCTGCCGAATAGGGATGTGACTCTCATGATCCGGGGGGCGATCGCCGAATGGATGCGGTTTGAACCAGAGCTGTACAACGTCCTCAGCGATCCATTCGAGACTCGGGACCTGTCCTCTGAGCATCCCGAGCTCGTCTCGGAGCTCAGGGCGGAGATTCAGGGCTGGTGGCGAGTCCCGGACAGGGAGTGAACGAGGCCCGTACCGGCTCGCGCATCGCCGTGCGACAGCCGACGGGTATCAGGTTCAGTACGGCTCTTATTCAGTCGGGCCGTCTTGGCGGATACTCAGCCGACCAAACGGTGGAGTGGGCACTTCTTGGCGCGTTCCGTCCGGCCAGTCGACCGCGACCTTGGCCAGCCTCGAAGTCGCGCCGAGTCCAAAGTGCAGCGGGACTGACGATGCGGACAAGTAGCTTCCGGCAGTGCCTCGAAATGCGCACTGCGCCCGCCCGTTCTCGGGGATTACGCAGACCCTTGCTCCAATCGCATCCCTGTTCGGGGCCCGTCCCCTCAAGGACACCGAGAGCCAGGCCGCCTCGCTGGACTGGTTGCGGAGCACGACGGCTGGACCGTCGTTCACGCTGATGGCTGCATCGACCCGACCGTCTCCGTCCACGTCACCAATGGCGACGCCGCGCGCCGCCCAGCGGTTTAGGAAGGCGGGCCCGGCGCGCTGCGACACGTCGAAGAACTGGCCGTGGAGATTCCGAGCCAGCAGGACCGGCTCCTTGTGAGCGAGAGCATCGTCGCTCAGAGAGATGTCGTCCATGACGTGGCCTTGACCGACGATCAAGTCCCGCCAACCGTCGTTGTCGAAGTCCTCCAGTCCCATGCCCCATCCGGATCGCAGCTCAGACAACGACAGCAGGCCGCTCTCTCCGGAAGCAGTTCGATACTCCATGCCAGTGTTCTGGAAGAGCCAATACCCTTGCCGGCCCAGAGCGTTGACCAGCAGATCAGGCAATCGGTCACCGTTATAGTCTTCCCAAACCACCCCCATGCCGGCAAAGTCGCGACCTTCGCGGTCGTACGCGACCCCCGCGATCAGCCCGGATTCCCGAAAGCGTCCTCCTCCAGCATTGACGAACAATTGCTGGGGAAAGGAGTCGTTTGCGATGAAGATGTCTGGAAGGCCGTCGGCATTGGAGTCGTTGATCGCCACTCCGAGGCCCTTCCCTGGTTGTTCCGCGATGCCGCTCTTGGCGGTGACGTCCTCAAACCGGCCGGTCCCGAGGTTCTGGTAGAGAGTGTGGGGTGCCGGGCGAAACAGCCGCGGGTGGCAGTAGGACCGACGCTCGGGTAGCGATTCCCCACAGGGGCGGCTGAGCTCGAAGTCCCAAGCTAGGTAGCCCGCCACGATAAGGTCAAGGTGGCCGTCACCGTTGAAGTCGAAGAAGGCGGCGCCGCTGGACCACCCGGGCCCAAGGATTCCTGCGGACTCTGCGACTTCCAAGAACGTTCCGTCGCCCTCGTTGCGGAACAGCAGGTCCGGCCCGAAGTTGCTCACAAAGATGTCCGTGTCGCCGTCACCGTCGTAGTCTGCCGTCGCCACGCCCATGCCGTAGCCGCTGCCTGCGACACCGGCTTCGAGCGTCACGTCGCAGAAGTGGCCGTTTCCAGAGTTTCTGTATAGGCGATTCCAGTAGCGGGGGTGTTCTTTCGAGAGTGGCACGCCACGAGCGACTCCCTCCTTTGCGGCACCGTTGACGAAGTACAGATCGAGGTGCCCGTCTCGATCGAAATCGAGCATCGCCACTCCGGAGCCCATTGCCTCGATGAGGTGCTTGCTCGAAGTCTTGGATGGATCGTGACGGAACGTCACGCCAGACTCGGCGGTGACATCCAGAAACCGAATCTCTGCGCCAGTCGGCGATAGCGTGACAAGTGTCGCTCCCAGTGCCAGGCCTAGGGTCACTCGCGAGAGACTTGCGGCGCGTCGCCGATGGCTAGACCAAGGTCGGTCTGGACGGTGGGGCAACGTGGGCTCCCCCTCTCCATATCCGTGCGATGGGCGGTCCCACTGGGCCTCCACCCAAGGGCATCCTGCCGTCGACTTCATGGAAAGAGTATCCCGGAATTGGCCAATCGCCAATCTCGGCCTTGGCGCGGCCCGGTGACCATGACGGCGCGAGAACCCATCACAACGTCCATGCGTGGGAGATTCAAGGATCGCCTAGGCTGGCGATTGGGTACCTGCTGCCTCCGATTGATCGATTATGCATGAGGACACGCTTCGCAGTCCTACGTTCTGGTGGCTGAGCGGCAGGGTGGCCAAAGCATCAGAATCCGATCAGGCACTCGCACAAACCGTTGGTCGAGCACGTAGCGCACTGGTCCGGCGAGGTTGGCTCAAAGACGAGGCAGCAGCAGGGCCCGATGGAAGGCCGTAGGGCGGGCGGAGCGCTCACGGTTGGTCGTACCGATCTGGCCGCCCGTGCTTGAAACTACGACCTAGCTTCTTACAGGAATCATCGCCGATCTCCTCCCGAGGTCTGGGTCGTAGCGCGTCTTGATGACCGCGTGGCGACCTACGGTGGCCCGCGCTCATCCGGCTCGAGCCCGTCTGAATCCGGCGCTAGACTGGATTCTTGCGATCGCTGTTGTCCTGCGCGATGCGGCGTGAGAGTGCGTTGCTCACTCCGACGTTCCAGCGCACATGTGTCCGCTTGTTGCTGGCCGTCGCGTTGGCATCAGCTCCTCTTCGCGCTGGCGAAGTGGCGGTCGCCGTGGCTGCGAATTTTCGCGAAGCGGCCGCCGAGATAGGGGAGGAATTCGAGGACCAAACCGGCCATACAGCGGTCTTCAGCTATGGATCGAGCGGTCAGCTGTTCGCCCAGATCGTCCAGGGTGCGCCGTTTGACATCTTCCTATCCGCGGACAGCTATCGGGTGTCGGAGGTGCTCCAAGCAGGGGAGGCAGTAACAGGCACGCGATTCACCTACGCCATCGGACGGATCGCACTCTTCAGCTTGGACCCGTCATTGACCACTGGTCCGCAAGTGCTCCGGAAGGCCCGTTTCGGGAGGCTGGCGATCGCGCAGCCGCGCACGGCGCCATACGGCAAGGCCGCAGTCGAGGCGATGGAGGCACTTGGAGTGCTTGAGACCCTGGCCAGTCGCATTGTTAGCGGACAGAGCGTGGCCCAGGCCTACCAGTTCGTTCACAGCGGGAACGCCGATCTAGGCTTCGTCTCCTTGGCACAAGTTCGCACTTCGACCATTGGGGAGTACTGGTTGGTGCCCGAGAGACTGCACCTGCCGATTCGTCAGGATGCTGTACTGCTCGAGCGCGGCGCGCACAGCGAAGCGGCGCGGGCATTCCTTTCCTTCCTAGGCAGCTCGGATGCCACGCCAATCCTGGTTCAGTACGGTTACGGTCTGCCGCAGTGACCTCAGTGGCTGATGCAGCCTCGCTGTGGTCGGCCATCTGGCTGACCCTCGAACTTGCCGCGTGCTCGACGGCCATACTGCTGCTCGTGGGAACTCCACTTGGCTGGTGGCTGTGCCGCACTCGTGTTTGGTGGAAGGAAGTCGCGGCGTCTATCGTCGCTCTGCCCTTGGTTATGCCGCCCACAGTGCTCGGGTTCTATCTGCTGCTCTTCCTCGGTCGCGACGGTCCCGGAGGCTGGTTCGCAGGATTGGCTGGTGCGCGCACACTGGCCTTCTCTTTCGAGGGCATCGTCTTAGGCTCGGTGATCTACTCGCTTCCGTTTGTCGTGCAGCCAATCCGGAACGCCTTCGAGGCGATGGGAGACCGCCCGCTGGAGGTTGCGGCCACCCTTGGGGCGAGGCCGTGGGATTCATTCTGGTCAGTGGCAGTTCCACTTGCCCGCCCGGGCCTAGTGACCGCCACTGTTCTGGGATTCGCGCACACGATCGGAGAGTTCGGCGTCGTCCTAATGATCGGTGGGAACATTCCCGGTGAGACCAAGGTGCTGTCGATTGCGGTCTACGAACTGGTCGAGACGCTGCAGTGGCGCCAAGCGCACTGGCTGTCGGGCGGGATGCTGGCGTTCTCGTTCGCAGTCATCCTGTCGATGCTCCTCTTACAGAAGCGGACTGGGAGGCGCGCGTGACTGGCACTTCCGTGTCGCGTGTCCAAGGTCGATTCCGAGGGGACGTCGGGACGCTGGACCTGGACTTCGCCATCGACGTCCCGGCGCAGGGCATCACTGCGATCTTCGGGCCTTCGGGGTGCGGCAAGACCACGGTATTGCGTTGCGCCGCAGGCCTCCGGCACATGAACGGGAACTTCAGCGTAGCCGGAGACGTGTGGCAAGACGACGCTGGAGGCGTGTTCCGGCGACCGCACGAGCGATCAGTGGGGTATGTCTTCCAAGAGCCCAGCCTGTTCCCTCACTTGTCAGTTCGCGGCAACCTGCTCTACGGATGGAATAGGTCGGTTCGGAAGGGGCAACGGGCGACCCTAGAGTTTGAAGACGTGGTCGACTTGATGGGCCTTAACACCCTGTTGCAGCGCGACCCGGCAAACCTATCCGGCGGAGAGCGTCAGCGAGTCGCCGTTGGCCGTGCTTTGCTGGCCCAGCCCGAGCTGCTGCTGATGGACGAGCCGCTCGCGGGGCTTGACGCACGCGCAAAGGAAGAAATCCTGCCGTACGTCGAGATGCTCCACCGGAGCCTCTCTGTTCCGGTGTTGTATGTGAGCCACGACCTCCGCGAGGTCGCTAGATTGGCCGACTCGATGATCGTAATGGAGGACGGCCGCTCGGTGGGGCATGGGCCGGTCGCCGAGGTCTTGGAGCGGCTGGGCCTAGACCGTTCCGAAGACGACTCCGAGGCCGGCGTCGTACTGGACGTCACCGTGGCCAGCCACGATGACGAGTTGCATCTGACCCGGCTGGATCACCACGGAAAACAGATTGTCGTGCCGCGTGCCGCGCTCCAAGTCGGAGATGTGGCCCGATTGCGCGTCCGTGCCCGCGATGTCGCGCTCGCGACCAAGAAGCCCGCATTGCTGAGCTTTCGGAACGTCTTGCGAGGTAGGGTGGTCGAGACAGTCGAGCATCGGCGGTCCGCGTTCGCGGACGTCCTCGTGGACGTCGGCGGAGGACGCTTGAGGGCCCGGATCACCCGCGATGCCATGAACGAACTTGACCTGGGACGGGGTCGGCTCGTGTACGCCCTCGTGAAAGGGATATCCCTGGATCGCCCGGCCGTCGGACGTCCTAGCGGTCGCGCGGGTGCAACCTAGGCGGGCGTTGCGAGCGGCCTTCTCACGCGGGGTCGTTGCCCGTCCCCGGCAGATCGGCCCGGTGGCTGCGCTCGTAGTGCTGTCGCAAGAGGTCTTTGCCGTAGTCGTTGCCGTTAGGCGTACGCGTGATCGAGTGGACGTGCTGCAGACTGGGCGCGCGCGGCAGGTCTCTCAGGAACACCGGACGTTGGTGGTCGAATTCGATCAGAATGACCGGGCTGTGGATGCGGAAATAGAACGCGCTGTCATGGCCATGGCCACCGATCCACGCAAAATAGGTGCGGTCAAGGTGCCGTTCGACCTCGGCCATCCTCACGGCGGCATGCGCGTCAGCCATGTTGCCGACGAATTCTGCGACCAGAGCGAGCAGGAGTCTTCGCTGGGAATCGTCCATGTCGCTGACGGCGAGGCCTGCGTAGTCAAGGACCACGTTGTCCCGGAAGGCTTCCGCCATGACGCTATTGCCTGTCTTTCCTGACGAAAGGACCGCCTTGTCCCTCTGGGCCTCATCCAGCGCATCCATCAGATCGAGGCCCCTTCGCCGTTCGTCCTGCATGACCGACACTCCCTCGTACTTTCCTGATTCGGCCGTCACCGGCTCGGAACCCATGAAGGTAGGTGTCATGACGACTTGGTCACCCAGCACGAAGTAGTTGACGATCAGGTGGTGTCCGTCCAGCTGCCACCCCCACGGCTGGTCCTCGGACGGTTCCCCCATGACCGTGAAGTAGTAGAGCCATTCGCCTAATTCGTCAAAGTTCGAGGTGATCTCTGCCAAGGTGTGGTTCAGTCGCATGATGTCCCGGCTGCGCCGGAAGCCTTTCGCGCTGAGGCCCGCGCGCATCAGGTCGAAGGCCGCTTCGCGTTGATCGGCGTCCATTTCCTCGAATGAGACTCCTTGCCGAACTAGGCTGTGCTGGTTGGCCCAACGGCGCCACTCTGGATCGTCCACCGCGAAACTGGCCCGCCCCCTCTGCGCTGAGCCAAGTGCACTTAGGAATACGCGAGCTGCCCGCAGAACGGGAGCGGTCGAGACGCCCGTCGATTCGACCGAGAACAGCCCTAGCTCCACAGTCCCTTGTGGCGTCACCCCGACGAATGGCTCCGCGATCGCCTCTCGCTCTAGCGCAGCGAACCGGCCACCGCCCTCCCTACGCTGCGAGGTCGCCGTGGTGGCTATCAGGGCAGCTATCGCTAAGCCACAGAAGACCCATGCCAGTTGGCTTCTGGTCAATCGGATGTCAGGCATCAAGTTCTCCTCCGATGTAGTCATCTTACGCAGGCTGGCACGCAGTGTGACGCCGAGCCTCCGCGAGCGCTGCCGTGGCAGGCCTGCAATCCGGGCTTGGACACTTGGCAAAATCTCCGACAGGATCAAGCCGAGCCGCCCCGGGGATGGCTACGACATGGCCAGGGGCCGCTAGATGCGTTGGCCAATGGCGGATGCGGTCGCTGGACTCTAACGAGTCCACGTAGGTGCGCCAGCAGGCTGGGGCGCCTCAGGGATCGCGCCAGAAGTGCGTGGGGGATCTTCGTCAATACGGCGATTGCCCCTATTCACGCGGGGGCGGCGGCCCGCGGGGGTGAGTGGATCGGAGGTGTGGGCGCGGCCATTGGAAGAGCCGTGGGACGAAGGCGAGAAGGAGAGTCGGCGCTGGTTCTGGGGATTGCGGCAAGGTCTCGAGCTGGACCGGTTTCGCCTAGGAGGGCTAGTGGTGGTGGCGGACGGTCCTCTCCAGCGACGATCGGAGGGTAATCTGGACGGTGGTGCACGTCATGCGGTTGACGCGGCCCATGAAACGTCGGCGTCGGCGACCGCCGGACTCCAGGTCTTGGGTGGTGCTGCTGGGAAACATGGCCGGGTGGCAGCGATCAACGCGACGCCCGGATCCGGACACCCACGTTCTTTTGGCGGGCCTGTACTCAGCCCCACGTAATGCTGGACCACGAGTAAGTGGCGCACTCGTGACTGCTAGCCTGCCTATGGGCGATGTCGGGCCCAGCCGACAACGGGGTGGGCATGCGCGGGCGGGCGGTCCGGCACCTCCCGACCGTCTTGGTCCGTGACGGTCCCGAGCGGACCGGAGCACTCCCGCCACAGTGGACGGCACGCTCCCCCACCGTGATCGTGCACCACCGAACAGGCTCACTTCCCATCGAACCCTCAACTAGACGCACTCCAGCAGTCGCCCGTATCGCCGTTTGGCGTGAGCACGGCCGCGTACCGACGATTCCGAGCACATGACCTGCCCCGTCAAGAGTCAACTCAGGCCAAGCGTTACGAAGAGTTCAGGGTGGGACCTGTTCCAGTGTTGGCACGCCTCCGTAGCGTGGCATACTCAAACGTTGTCGCAATCGGGCGGGACCCGGAGGGAATCAGGATGCCGACGGTCAAGATCGTCTTCTGGGAGGATGACGGCTTCTGGATCGGGTATCTCCAAGAATTCCCCGACTACTGGACCCAAGGAGACACGCTGGAAGACCTCGAATCCCATCTCCGCGCTCTCTACAAGGATCTCACCAGCGGCGAGTTGCGAGGAATCCGCAGGGTGGCCGATATCGCGGTCGCGTGAAACGGACCGTGCTTGTCAGGAGAATCAAGAGGGCTGGCTGTGTGCTAGTCCGGCACGGCGGCAAGCACGACTGGTACCGCAATCCCGCCACGGGGTTCTCCCAGCCCGTGCCACGCCATCGCGAAATCAACGAACACCTCGCCAGGCACATCCTCTCGAAGCTGGATTGCCGCTAGCCGGGCTGGGCCTGCGGGAATGATGGTACATGTCTCCCTTCTGAAGGTAGTGGCTGCGTTCGCTGCGGGCAAGCTGGCATCCGGCGGCGCTGAGGGCATCCGGAACGCCCTTGCATGCTCACTCGCGGAGAACTTAGTCGCGCCCATGTGGGCCGCCGGATCAGCCGAACTGGCCATAGTTTCTGGAGTTTGGGCGGCCAGAATCTCCGGAACCCGCACAGTTCGAGAACGACAATTCGCTCTGCTCGGCCAGCCAGCCGTAGAGCGACAGACCTTCCACGGCGTGCCAGACCTCAATCGCAAGACCATGGCCGACTGTGATCACTACAGCGAATCCGCGGAACCGGTCGGATGGGTGGCCGCGGCCGACTCGACCTGCGAGCAACTCGACCATTCATGTAAACCGCTGAATGGGACCGTACTCTCGTAGGCTGTTGGTGTGACTTCGATTCTGGTCAGGGACATCGATCCCACCACGCTACGAGCACTCATGCGACTCGCCCGGAGCCACAACCGCTCGCTGCAGGCTGAGGTGCATGCAATCCTTGACAGAGCAGCATGGGCGGCCCCACATGCGGTTGGGAAACGCCGGATCCGACTCGTGACCGTACCGGTCGGCGGAGACAGCACGTGGGACAGGAACTCCCTGTATCGCTGATCTGCGGGAAGCCGACCGCCACAGATTCCACCCTGCCGTCAGCGGGCACGTGACCCGTGAGTGCCTCTTGGCCGCCACTTGATCGACCGGGTCCAATGGATTGGGTCCCAGCGTTCCTAGTGCGACCTCAACGGTAGGTCGACACGTGCCGCGCACGCTGCTTGTGGAGGATAAGGAGCCGATTGCCCACCGGACCGTCAAGGTTGTGGATTCCCACAATCTCAAGGGAGTCGGGTCCAAGACGCCGGTGTCGCCGGCACGAAGGCGGTGCACCTCCGGCGATGTCTAGCCCCGGAGAGCGGTCCTGTCCCTCCGGCAAGTCCCATGAGTCTTGGGCGACCCTCGCAAACGCTGACCTGCAAGTCGCAGGAATAGGCAATCGGGGATCATCCGACGTGCGGATCTGAGTTCGGTGGCCGCCAAAGAACAACGGTCGACATCCCATCGTGGAGGCCGGACCCGCGCCCCATCTGGCTTGCGAAAGGGGAAGCGAACCAGGCCGGCCGGGCTCCCCTTGCTAGCACGGGTTGCCTTCGTACCGATGTGCAGGGAGCCCGCTCGGTGTTAGGCTGTGGACCATGAAGAATCTGATTGCCGGGCTTCTCTTCGCCGCGGGAGGGCTGGGGGCGGAGCAGACACTTGGCGTGATCAACTTCCCCAACAGCGGCTCGGATGCGGCGCAGGAGGACTTCCTCACGGGGATGGCGCTGCTCCACAACTTTGAGTACGACGACGCTGCCACGGCCTTTCGGCGGACGCAGGAGGCCGACCAAGGGTTTGGTCTGGCGTACTGGGGCGAAGCTCTGACCCACTATCGCCCCGTCTGGGGACGGGAGAACATAAAGGAGGGCAAGTTGGCATTGTCGCGGCTCACCGAGGAGTCTAGGCTCACCGAGAGGGAGGCGGAGTACGTGAGAGCCGCGCGCGTACTCTTCGGCGAGGGATCCAAAGAAGACCGCTGGAGGCTGTACTCCGAAGCGATGGGAGACCTCTACCGGTCGGATTCCGACGACATGGAGGCTGCCGCGCTGTATGCCGTCTCGATGTTCGGGACGACGGGCGGGACTCGGGATACGCGCACCTACATGCGGATTGCGGCAGTGGCTGAGGAGGTGTATAGGCGGAACCCGGATCATCCCGGTGCACTGCACTACCTGATTCACTCATTCGACGATCCAGTACATGCGCCGTTAGGGCTGCGCTACGCGAGACGGTACTCGAAGGTGGCCTCATCGGCCCCCCATGCCCAGCACATGCCTTCGCACATCTTTCTCGCCTTGGGCATGTGGGACGAGTGCGTCTCGTCAAACATCGATTCTTGGAACTCCTCCGAAGCGCGGGTCAAACGGCTCGGCCTCGGCACGGACTCGCGTGGTTACCACGCAATGTGGTGGCTACAGTACGCCTATCTGCAGCAGGGCCGCCTGGATGAGGCACGCCGCTGGCTCCACGTCATCGCCGATGACGCCCGTGCTTCAGGCAGCAGGCTGGCGCGTAGCCACCATGCATACCTGCGGTCGCATCTGATGATCGAGGCTGAACTCTGGGATGCGGGCTTGGAGGAGGTTGACTTGGATGGGATTGATGGACGGGCGCTCGGTGCCTACGCACTGGCCGAGGGCATAGCCGCAGTGAAGACAGGACGGATCAACGCGGCCAAGGAATGGCTCGGCAGGCTCCAGACATACTCTCGCGAGAATGCGGGAAAGGCCAAGTCCGTGCCGATTGCTGCTTTGGAGCTGGAAGGTCTTCTCCTGCTTCAGAACGATCCCGATCGTGGCGTTGAGAAGTTGCGGATGGCGGCCGAACAAGAGGAATCCACGTCATATGGCTACGGTCCGCCGTTTCCTGCGAAGCCATCCCACGAGCTCCTAGGGGAGGCCTTGCTTAGCCTCGGTCGGGCAGCCGAGGCAGCCGAGGCATTCAGCGTGTCGCTGCTGCGGGCCCCCAGGCGGGCGCTATCGGTGGTCGGCCTCAGGGACGCTGCGCGAGCGGCCGGCGATTCGGACACCGCTGCCAGGATGGACCGCGAGTTGCGAGACATTCGAGCGGACGCCAGCTGACGCGCAGGTCTGCAACGCACCAAGGATCAGTTGCGCAGAGCGAACGACCAGAACCCAAGCTGGGACGCGATCGTTATGAATTGACGTCCGCCGACCATGTACGTCATGGGCGAGGCCTTCCAGTCTTGGCTCGCCTGGAAGTGCCACAGCGGCTGTCCGCTCTCGGCGTCGACTGCGGCGAACGCTCCGCTGTCCTCGCCGAAGAACACCAGACCGCCCTCTGTGGAGAGCACGCCGGAATATGTCGTGGAGCGACCGGTTTGAGCGTAGTTCCACACGGTCCGTCCGGTTTGGATGTCCAGCGCGCGGATGTGCCTCTGATTCGGGGAGCCGTCCGCGAGGCGGAACGTTCCCCCCAGCCATGACTTTCCGCGCTGCCACGGCACGTCTTCCTTGATGTAGAGCATGCACGCTTCGTGGACCATCACGTAGAACAGCCTCGTGACAGGGCTGTAGGCCGACGACCACCAGTTCGTGGCACCGCGGATCGGAGGGCACACAACGCTCCCTTCAACGGTGGGGTCGCTGCCTGGCTTGACGATCGGACGACCTGTCCGATCGATTCTCTCGGCCCAGGTCTGATCCACGAACGGCTCGCCCAATAGAAACTCTCCGGTCTGGCGATCGAGCACATACAGGAAGCCGTTGCGATTCGCTTGGACCAGCAGCTTGCGAGGTCGCCCGTCGAACTCTTCGTCCACGAGGATCAGAGGCTCCTGGGCGTCCCAGTCGTGCGTGTCGTGAGGCGTGAACTGGAAGTGCCACAGTAGATCGCCCGTCCGCGGCGCCAGTGCTAGGACGGAGTTGGTGTAGAGGTTGTCTCCGGGGCGTCGGTCACCGTTGAGGTCGGGGCATGGATTTCCCGTCGGCCAGTAGAGAACGTCCAGTTCCGGGTCATAGCTTCCAGTAAGCCAGGTTGCTCCGCATCCCTTCTCCATTACGTCCGGATCCCCCCAGGTCTCGGAACCGGGCTCTCCGGGTGCCGGAATCGTCCAGAACCGCCACGCTCGCTCTCCGGTCTCGGCAAGATAGGCATCCAGAAAACCTCGCAGGCCGGTGTCGCCGCCGGAGATGCCGAAGTAGACCAGATCCCCGATCGCCAGCGGGGCCGCAATCGCGCCGTAGTGGTCCCGCCAGTCCGCCATCTCAACGTCCCAGACCAGTTCTCCGGTCGAGCGGTTCAGCGCGATCGCGTGGGCGTGATCGGTCACAGTGAAGACCAAGTCGTCGCGGACGGCAATTCCCCGGTTCAGGCCGATAGCCGCATCGCCGATAAGACCCGTGTTGCGCGGCTGGGAGTACGTCCAGATTTCTCGTCCAGTCTCCGCGTCTAGGGCGGTGACCCGATTCACGGCGGTGACGTACATGATTCCGTCGATGACGACTGGTGTGCCCTCGATCATCCTCTGTCCCGGAATCGGGTAGAACCATCGCGGTGCCAGTGCGCGGACATTCCCTCGGTTGATCTGGTCCAGCGGACTGTGGCGGTTGCCGCTGAATGTGCCGTGGTAGGTTGGCCAATCGACGCTGGGACCGATTTCGGCCGCAGAGTAGGTGTCCGCAGACCGACGGAGAAGCCGAATGCTTCCTGTGGCGGTTCGGATCTGGGCGTCAAACCCGCTCTGGTTCAGGACGACTCCTCGGACGCGGCCGCCGTCCACAAGCGGGAAGTCAGCGGGTGGAAGTGCCAGTGCGCTGTCGCTGGGTTGGGGCAGCGTCCGGAGGAATTCCACCAAGGCCTCCATTTCAGAGTTGGGCAGGTCGAACGCTGGCATCCCAGTCTCCGGAGATCCACTCCGGAGGAAGCTCCCAACGTCGTTTCCGGAAGCACTCGCGACGAACTCCAAGATTGATGGGCCGCGGTTCGTGCCTCTACCGTCTCCGGCGTGGCAGATCACACAGTTATCGGTGAACGAAGCATTGCCGCTCCGGTCGCTAGTCTGCGCATACGAGGCCACAAATGGAGCAATTGTCAGCAGAGCGGCCATCGCCCCTCGCAGCATTGGGTGTGCGGACTCACCCTTGGGATCGAGGTACGGAGGGGCCAACTTCCAAGAAGTCACTTCGACAGCCGTCGCGCGCGTGACAACGTGCCGTGGATGTGCCGACATTTCCGATTCATGTCCGGTGCGCACGACGGCTCTACACATTGAGTATCGCGCGAGCGTACGTATCTGTCTCAACGCAGGGAGGCGGACCGGCAGATCGCGTCATGCGCAAGACGATCGGCCAGCCTGCCTGCTGGCGGCTGTCCCTGGTGACCACCCGTTGTGCCGGGCGACACGGGACGATCAGGAGTCCATTCCCGGCTCGAGTCGGAGTGCTGGCGCATGCCGGAGGACGCCCCTCAAAGGGCGCCCTCCGGTGGGAACGGTCAGAAGACGAACTTCAGCCCGATCTGCATGATCCGCGGTGCGCGAGCGCTGGAGATGATGCCGAAGTTCCGGTTGCCCACTTGGGCGTTGGGGAAGTTGAAGTTCGGGTGGTTGGGGAAGTTGAACGCCTCCGCGCGGAACTGCAGCCCGTACTTCTCTCCAAAACGGATGTTCTTGTACAGCGAGAAGTCCCAGCCGATCGTCCCTGGTCCAACTAGCACGTTCTTTCCCGCATTCCCGAATGTGAAGGGTTGGTTGGGAACGAACGCTGCCGCGTTGTAGAAGCGGGCTGGGTCCGGATTGTCGAGCTTCCAGGAAGTGCCCGCTACGACATCAGGTCGGTCACCTCCACCGACATTGGCCGGGTTTCCGGCAACCGTCAGGTGCTGGGGAGTGCCGGAGGTGAGCGTGATGATCGACCCGATCGACCAGTCGCCCAGAACCGCGTTCACGCCACTACCCCAACCGCTGCCGAACCTCTTGCTCCTGCCAAAGGGCAGTTCGTAGACGTAGCTGCCGATGAAGCGGTGGCGCATGTCCTGCGCACCATCGCCGCGCTCGCGTCGCCAGTCGAGCGGGTCGAGCACAAAGCGCAGGTTCGATCCCGGCGCGTCCCCGGAACCGGTCACGCCACGGGCATCGCCGATCACGTGGGACCACGAATAGGACAGGATGTACGTCAATCCCTGCGAATAGCGCTTCTCGAGCTTCGTCTGGAAGCCGTGGTAGAGAGTGTTTTCTCGGAAAGCGTGCCGATTCATCCTTCCCAGCGTGATGAACCCGCCCGGCTCAGTACCCTCGAAGCACAGGTCGCCGCGGCAAGACGCTGGGATTTCCGTCCTGGCCCACGGCCTGCGCGAATTGGGGCTCCCGGGACCCGGGCGAGGAAGGTTCTCGTCGTACCGACCAATCATGTGGTTCATCTTGTTGCCGAAGTACCCGACTTCCCACAGCGCGTCGCCAGGCATGGAAAATTGCAGGTTGAGGTTCCAGTTCTGGGCCAGAGGCCATTGAGGATCGACCTCGAACGACGACATCTCCACGCCCCTCGCGTTCCGGGGGCTGATCGTGTCTGGAGGCAGGCCCTCCGAATGCTTCAGGGTTGGCTCTACGCGACCGGTGACCAGACTGGACTTGATGTGGAAGGGCGGCATAGTCTCCATAAACTCGCCCCCGCCTGTATTGGACATGTTGCCGTAGAAGATTCCGTACGCCATGCGAAGCACAGTCTTCTCCGTCAGCTTGTACGCCAGCCCGAAACGAGGAGCGAAGTTCGTGTAGTCCGTGGTCATCAAGCGTCGGTTGAAATTGTCACTGCCGTTGAGCCCGGCCACGTGGATGAAGCCTTGGTCGCATCCTCCCGGGACAATGCGGGCTTCAAGGCTGCACGGTCCGAGATTGAAGTTTGCGATTCCGTCAAGCGTCTCGTAGTACGGCGGGTTCAACTCGTACCGCACCCCTAGGTTCAGCGTGAGCTTGTCCGTCACCTTCCAGTCATCCTGTGCGTAGAAGTGCAGGAAGTTGGTCCGCATGTTCATATACACAGTGTTGGATGCGCCGAACTCACGAGCGTAGCCCAGCAGGAAGTCTCCCATCGAATCGCCAGTCCCGCCTCGGTTAGAGGGAGACCGTTCTGTAAACCGACCGTCATACCAAATCGTTCCCATCGTTCTCTGTGGATTGTCGATGAAGCTTTGCAGCCACCAAGACTGGACACCGAATTTGACGGCGTGATTCCCACGAGTGTACGTCGTATCCGCGGAAGCTTGGCGAGTCTGTGACTGGATCAAGTTGGGTCGGAATGTATTGTTGCCCAACTGGGAGTACCCGGTGAGGGTCATCTCGTTCGTTCCACGAAGATGTTGGTTGAATCCCGGGATACCCAACTTGGCGTTAATATTCTCGGCAATGTCAAGGTGTGTTTCAACGTCCGTGTCCAGATAGTTCCAGCCAGCACGGAACGCGGTGATCAATGTCGGCGACCACACCTTCTGGTACGACACGACCGTGTTGTTGCTTGTGACATTCTGCTCGGCTCCACGCGACATCGAACCGAAGTCCGGAATCGAGGGATACCGCGGCGTACTGGCAATGTTCTGCTCTTGGCTGCTCCAGCGCCAAAAGAAATTGTCCGTAGCGCTCAGGTTCTGATCGTATCGGATATCGAATTTGTGGAAATCTTGGTTTCTGGGAGTGACGAAAGTGTAATTGCGGGTTGGCGACGGATTATCAGGGTCGGGATACCAGTTCCTCATGACATTAGTCACGCGATCGAACCGACTCTGCGGAATCGTGTTGTTGGCGAACGGCTGGCGTTCCGTTCCATCCCAAGTCAATGGGTCGTGAACAATGTCAAACCCGCTAAAGTCGCCGTTCTTGACTGCGGGGGTTGGCACGGTTGAGACGAATGTCCTTGACTCCCTCACGTCCGTGATCTCCATATCCCCAAATAGGAATGCCCGATTTCTCTTGATTGGACCGCCAACGGCGAAACCATACTGGCGGCGCTCGAACTTCGGTTTCTCGGCATTTGCAGGTGCGAAAAAGTTGCGAGCGTCCATCGACTCGTCACGGAAAAAGGTGAAGCCCGTTCCGTGGAACTCATTCGTACCGGACTTGATCGAAAGGCTGACGATTCCGGCGGATGTCCGGCCATACTCGGCCGCGAAGCCGTTGGTGATCACCTTGAACTCGGAAATCGCGTCAATGGACGGTTTGACAGCTTCTTTCTGCCTCCCTTGGGACGCGATCGACTGGTTGTTGTTGTCCATGCCGTCGATAACGAAGTTGACTTCCGTGCCTCGCTGGCCGCCGATCGAAACGCCCTGCCCGCGGGACATGACCGTGCCCGAAGAAATCACGGCGAGCTGGAGGTAGTCGCGGCCGTTCAAAGGCAGGTCGACGATCTGGCGGTTTTCGATTACGGTCCCGGCGGATGCTTCGCTCGTCTGAAGTAGCGGGGCCGAGGCCTCGACCTCGATGACCTCGGTGACGGCACCGATCTCAAGCGTGATGTCAAGCTGACGAGTGTCGCCAATCGACAAGACGACGCCGCTGCCGGAGTACTGCTTGAAGCCGTCGGCTTCGGCGATGACCATGTACTCGCCGATCCTCAGCGGCGGCGACCGGTACGTGCCGGTCTCACCTGATTCGGCCGTGTACTCGGTGCCAGTCGCCAAGTGGGCGAGTGTGATGCTTGTGCCAGGAACGACGGCGCCCGTGGCGTCCGTCACAGTGCCAACTATGAGAGCCGTGTCGGCGGCTTGGCCGAACAGGGCTCCCGAGGGAATGGCCAATGCGAGGGCCATCGCCAATAGGGTGCGAACAGTCATGAGTGGATTTCTTGGATCTCCTTTGGAATGGACGGGGGGGTGCTCAGCCGTTGGGCATGCGGCTCCGAACCGCGTAATGGACGCAACTCAGAGATTTTTACAACTGTACCACGGGCTCTCTGGGCACGACCGTGCTGCGGGCGAGCCCTCTCGCGGGGGCGTGGCGGCCGTTCGGCGTCCAGAGTCGCCAATCAGGTGTCGAACCCGACACTTGTCCCTTCAGACCCTCCGTGGCGGTGCTGCATCCGGCCCAGGAATCGAACAAGCGGATGCCGGATCCAGGCTTCCGGGCGCGTTCCCGGACGCCGCCGCGGACTACTCCGGTGGCGGATCGGTGGGAATGGAGGGGGCAGCGCGAAAGAGAAGAGCAATTGAGCGGCTGCACGAGAGACCTTCCCCAGCCTGTCTGCGCACGGCGCCACAATTCTGCCCCATTGCCTACGTTCGCCCCCTCGGCCCTAGTCGCTCGGGCCTCTCGACCGTAATCCGTTCTAAGGTCCGCATCGGCCGGCCGACCTCCGATCGGGTGGGCACAGGTCTGGCAGTGATTGGATTGGGAGGCTACAATCTTGGTGGATCGGCGTCGGGGTTTTGGAGAGGATGAACCTAAGAGGGGCCGGACTCGGAGTGGCGTTCACAGACGCTAGGTCGGTGCATGTGGCGTGGACGGACTGGTCTCGGTGCGTCGTGGCTTGGGGCTCGCTGTTGGGGCCTGTCGGCTGGCTGGCAGCGGCGCCGGCACAGTCTGACCTGTTCTCGGAGACGGTGCAGCCGACACTGAAGCAGAACTGCCTTGGCTGCCACGGTGAAGCGAACACCTTCGCAAACCTTGATCTGCGCACTCGAGAAGGGGCGATCCGCGGCGGTGACCGGGGCCCGGCGATCGTCAGCGGGAACCCTGCCGCCAGCTTGCTGATCTCGGCCATTGACCACCGCGGAGACCTGAAGATGCCGCCGGGCGGGGCCGAGAAGCGCCTTGCCCCGGAAGTGCGCGAAGCGTTTCGGGCCTGGGTCGAAGCAGGGGCCTCCTATACCCGGGCCGACGCTACCGACGCTACTCCCAACTGGGAGTTTGCCGAGGAGGACCTGTGGGCATTTCGGCCAGTCGGGAATCCGGCTCCTCCCATCGAGGGCGTCGATGCCGCAGGAGTGCGCACTCCGGTTGACAGCTTCGTCCTAGCAAGGCTCGCAGAAGAGGGCATTGAGCCAGCACCAAGGGCGGACAAGGTCACTCTGATCCGTCGCGTCACCTATGACCTAACCGGCTTGCCCCCGACCCCTGAGGAGGTTGCGGACTTCCTCAATGACCGCTCGTCCGGTGCTTACAAGTCACTTGTCGAACGACTGCTGGACTCTCCGCGCTATGGGGAGCGCTGGGCCCGGCACTGGCTGGACGTCACCAGGTACGCGGACACGGCCGGTTACTCGAACGACTTCGAATGGCCGAACGCTTGGCGCTACCGCGACTATGTCATACGCAGCTTCAATGGCGACAAGCCATACGACCGCTTCGTTCTGGAGCAGATTGCGGGCGACGAGCTGTTCCCGCAGGAGCCGGAGGCCCTCATCGCCACCGGTTTCCTGCGCACAGGGCCGTGGGAGCACACAGGCATGGCCGTGGCCGCGGTTACTCGCCAGCTCTTCATGGACGATGTAACCCACCATGTTGGGCAGACCTTCTTGGCGATGACCCTCGGCTGCGCCCGCTGCCACGACCACAAATTCGACCCAATCCCAATCAAGGACTACTACCGTATGCAGGCGGTCTTTGCTGGGACGGCGTTCGCCCGGCGACCGTTGGCATTCCTGCCGGACGAGCAGACGGATGGCCTCGAAGAGGGGCGGGCACCGTTCCAGGCTCGCTTGGCCAAGCTGCAGAGCCGGATGGACCACATCCATGAAGCGGCCCGGCAGCGATTGGCGGCGGTGAAGGGCGCCGAGGTGGCCAAGGCGGCGAGCAGCGGTGTTCTCCAGGGCTACACAGACAAGCGGGAGCAAGCAGAGCTTCTCAAGCTCCTGCGCAAGCGCGTGACGATGCACAAGCTCTCGCTGCTTCGGTTCGAGGCTCTGGCGATGGCCGTCAGCAACGGCCTCGTGCCGGAATGGGACGTAGTCGCATCGCGCAACAGCTACCTCAAGCCTGAAGACTACCGGCAGGCCAAGACCCACATCCTTGTTGGGGGCGACATTCAGTCCCCGGCCGAGGAGGTCGCGCCTGGCGCCCTAGAGGCCGTCGAACGCTATTCCGGACTGGCGCCACCCGACATGCCCGATGGAATGGAGGGGCGCCGCTCCGCGCTCGCAAAGTGGATTGCAGATCCGCGAAACCCGCTTACGGCAAGGGTGATGGTGAACCGCATCTGGCAGCACCACTTCGGTCGAGGACTTGCCGCCAACGCCAACAATTTCGGCAAGATGGGCGGTAAGCCATCGCACCCGGAACTACTCGACTGGCTGGCAACGTTCTTCGTCCAGCAGGGCTGGAGCGTCAAGGCCGTTCACCGTGTGATCCTCTACTCGGAGGTTTACCAACGCTCTGGCCGGCATCCTGACAGTTCGCTGCTGGACCGCGCAGATCCAGACAATGCCTACTTGGCCAGATTCTCGCCCCGGAGGCTGACCGCCGAGGAGTTGCGCGACAGCATCCTCGCTGTTTCGGGAGAGCTCAGCGACATGACTGGCGGCCCCGGGACCTATCCCCAGATCAACTCAGATGTGGCCATGCAGCCCCGCCATGCCATGGGCACTCTGCGGCCGCTGTACGAGGCGGAGCCCACGCGACGCCGGCGCAACCGGCGATCCATCTATAGCTTTCAGCAGCGCAGCCTGTTGGATCCTATGGTCGAGGCCTTCAACGGGGCGAATCCCGACCTAACCTGCGAGCGTCGGGAGGCTTCGACCGTCCCCACACAGGCGTTCGCCCTGCTCAACTCCGAGCAGTCGCGGGAGGTTGCGCTCATCATGGCCGAGCGCCTTGCGGCCGAGGTGCCCGGCAATCCCGTGGATGCCGCATTCCGACTGGCCTACTCCCGGCCGCCAACGCATTCCGAGAAGTCGCTGGCCGAGGACTTCCTCGGCGACATGACAGCGCACCACGTGCAGAGCCCCGTACCGCCGCGTGAGTCACCCGCCGACGTCGTGCACGACATCACCAGCGAACTCACCGGCGAAAGGTTCGCATTCGTACAGCCAGCCTATACGGGGCCCTACGAGCACAACCCGCACCCGAGCGAGGCCACTCCCAAGACCCGGGCGCTGGCCGACCTGGCGTTGACATTGTTCAACTCCAACGAATTCATCTACGTGTACTGACCATGAACCGCCGCGTCATAACCGCTACTCCTTCCCGAAGGGACCTCCTCTACCACTCCGGTATGGGCTTGGGGTCCATCGCCCTGACAGGGCTACTGGCGCGCGAACGCGCCCGGGGCGGGGAACTGGCGCCAAGGCCGGGCCACCACGATGCCAAGGCGAAGAGCTGCATATTCCTGCTCATGGAAGGCGGTCCGAGCCACATCGACACCTTTGACCCGAAGCCCAAGCTTGCCGATCTGCACTTGAAGGAGTTCGTGAAGGAGCGGAACGCCTTCGAGGCCAGCATGAACACCGGCAAGCGGTACTTCGTGCAGAGCCCCTTCGAGTTCCGCCGCGCCGGCAAGCTGGGGATCGAGATCAACGCGAAGCTGCGCAACTTCGCCGACTGCGTCGACGATGTCTGTTTCTACCGCGGTCTCCAGGCCACTTCCGTCAACCACCCAACGGCGCTATACCACCTCAACACGGGAAACCGCTTCGGAGGCGACCCGGCGATCGGCTCGTGGGTTACCTATGGCCTTGGGACCGAGAACGAGAATCTCCCCGCCTTTGTGGTCCTGCCGGACCATGCGTACCCGCAAGGAGGCGCGGGCAACTGGTCGAACGGGTTTCTCCCCGCACACTACCAGGGAACACCCTTGCGGTCCCAAGGCGCGCCCGTGCTGGACATGGCGCCTCCCGGATACGTTACCGAAGTCCAGCAGCAGAAGACGCTCGAGCTCCTGGGCCGGCTCAACCGCGCACATATGGCCCGGCGTCCCGAACACAAGGAACTAGCGTCGCGCATTGAGAGCTACGAGCTTGCGTTCCGCATGCAGGCGGAAATGCCGGAGGCCATCAGGATCGACGCCGAGAGCGAGCCGACGAAGGAAATGTACGGGGTAGGCTCCGGTGATCCGGAGGTCGACTCCATCGCACGCCGGTGCCTTCTGGCTCGGAGGCTGGTCGAGCGCGGGGTGCGTTTCGTCCAAGTGATCGTGTCAGGGTGGGATTCGCACGACTACATCGAGAAGGCCCACGGCTCGCGGCTGGACGCGATCGACCGGCCAATCGCGGCACTGTTGAAGGATCTGAAGCGCACTGGGCTTCTCGACGAGACTCTCGTCGTATGGGCTGGCGAGTTCGGCCGTTCGCCGGATAACGGTGTCCGCGGCGGCGGTACTAGGTTCGGCCGCGACCACAATGCGCCGGCAATGCCCTTCTGGATGGCTGGCGGTGGAGCGCCCCGGGGCAGGATCATCGGGGCCACCGACGAGACCGGCCGGACGGCCGTCGAGGTCGTGCATCCCATCAAGAACATGCACGTCACGCTGCTACACCTGCTGGGGCTCGACGACGCGAGGCTGACGTATTTCGCCCAAGGACGGGACAAGCAGCTCAGCCAGACCGGGGGCGAGTTGATTCGCGAGCTAGTCGCGTAGGTCGGCCGCGTGGCGGTCGAGGCCGGACACGCACGTACCCCTTCCCGGGCGTCGTGCGTCTCAACACTTAGGAGCCGGACTCGCTGCCCTCGGCGGCGAGTTGTGCCCGATCGGTGGTCGGCGCGGCCTAACTCGCCAGTGGCAAGTCGGATGCAAGTGACCGGGGCTGGACTGGCGGAAGGATTGGCCCTCGGGTGCGCGACTGTCCTTAAGGCGCGTCGAAGTTTGGTCTCGGCAACCGCAGTATTTGCCGCACTCTTGGCGCCGCAGGACATCCGGGCGCAAACCTCCGGACAGGTCATCGTTGGGCAGGCGTACATCGAGGGTTCCGCGGGCGAGCACTTTGGCGTGCCGGGCGCGATCGTCGAACTGCACTCCGTTTCTGCCGAGGATGCCGTCCCGGCGACCGCCGAATCCGACGAACTCGGTCTCTTCCGGTTCGAGGCTGTTCCCGATGGGTGCTACCTACTGATCGCTGCGGCACCGGGCATGGCGGGACAGTCGGAGATCACCTGCGTCCCCGCCGACGAGGAGAGCCTGCGCTTGGATATCTCCATGGAGGTGGAGACGGTCGTGGAGAGCGTGGAGGTCACCGCATCGGCAATCGAGATCGACACAACCGAAACCACCACGTCAGGGTCGGTCGGGATCTCGACCTTCTACAACGCCCCGGCGGCAAATCGCAGCGTGGAGGATGTCATGCCCCTCATCCCGGGCGTGCTCCGAGGGCGTGCAGGGGAGATCAACATGAACGGCGTGCGCGCCACGCAGAGCGGATCCCAGCTGAACAACATCGACGTCACCGACCCCGTAGCGCGCACTTCCGAGATGACCCTTCCGCTAACGGTTGTCTCCAGCGTTGAGGTTCTCTCCAGCCCGTACGATGCGCAGTACGGCGGCTTCGCCGGGGCGATGTCAACCGTGGAGACCATAGCGGCGGATCCGACCGAATTCCAGTTCGAGCTGCAGAACTTCACTCCCCGGCCGCGCCGACGGGCGGGCCGCGTCTCGGGAGTCGAGTCCAGCACGCCTCGGCTGACGCTCAACATTCCGCTGATCTCGAACCGGGTCGCATGGCTGCACGCCACGGAGTACCAGTTCGTTCGCGCCGACCAGGAGGATGCGAACCTGCCCCTGTTCGAGCGTGACGTCGAGCGCGAGATGCTGACCATCTTCAACCAGTTCGACGTCTCAGTATCGGACCGCAATCGCGTCTCTCTAACGGCCTTGGTCTATCCCGAGAAGTTCAGCTACTTCGGCCTGAACGCCTTCACTCCCCAGCCCTCGACCGCGGATCTGCGAAAGCGGGCCTTCTTGTACACGGTCAAGGACACTCACGAGTTCGCTTCCGGGGGGGTGCTGCTGTCGCATTTTTCCATCCAGGACCTGGAGAATGACGTGAAGCCTTTGGGCTACCACCCGAGCGTGATCGGGATCGACCGCGCGGCGGGGTCGTTCTTCAACCGTCAAGCGCGTGCCACCAGCAGACGCAAGCTCTCGGAGCTGTATACCTTCCGGCCTCTCGGCAAGCACATGCTCAAGACGGGCTTCGACGTGGGCTGGGAGCGCTATGACGGCATGCACACCTACAACCCCGTGACATGGCTGGGTGCAGCCGGCTTCCCCGTAAGGGAGTTGACATATGGGGATCCCGCGAGGGTGCTTGCGAGCAAGGTCGACATGGCGACTTTCTTGCAGGACAAGTGGATGGTTAACGACAGCCTAACCTTGGATATCGGCGGGCGCTTGGAGCGCGACTCACTGTCCAACCGCTGGAACCCGTCCTATCGGTTTGGCTTTGCGTATGCCATCGGCAGCCGGGCGCGCACCGTGCTGCGGGGAGGCTCGGGTCTGTTCGTGGACCGGATCAGCCTGCTCGTCCCGACGTTCGAGCAGCTCCCCTACCGGACGGAGACTGTGTTCGGCCCCTTCGGCGAGATCGTGTCGAGGGACACCTTCGAGGCCCGTCTCACTGAACCCTTGCGCAACGCGCGCAGTTTGGGCTGGAACGTGCAGCTCGACCATGAGCTTGTGGACAACCTCTTCGTCCGGGCCGGGTACCAGTTTCGGCGGACAACCTCCAACTTCCTCGTCAACCCAGCTCGGCTGGCCGATGGAAGGGGCTCCGAATTGGTGATGAACAACGATGGGGCCGACCTGTACCGGGAATTCCAGGCATCCGTCCGCTACAGGCTCAGAGGAACGGGACACCTCACCTTGTCGTACGTCAAGTCCAGCTCGTATGGTGACCTGAACGACATTGGAGCGATATACGGCCCCACTCCTTCGGCGCTGATCCAACCGAACGAACGCGCCCCCCTCCGATTCGACGTGCCGCACCGCCTGCTGGCCTGGACGGAGTTTGACCTGCCATTCGGAATCAAGTCCATCCCGGTCTGGGACGTCCGCAGCGGTTTCCCGCATTCGCGGATTGACGAACTGCGCCGGTTCGTGAGTCCGCGCAACAGGGCCGGCCGATTCCCGCTGTATAACGCCTTGGACCTACAGGTGACGAAGAGGCTGCGAATTCCGTTCCGCGGGAAGGACCGCATATTCCGTACCGGGATCCGGCTCTTCAACTTGCTCAACAACTTCAATCCGCAAGACGTCCAAGAGAACTTCGTAAGCGCCCATCACGGAGTCTTCTACCGTGGAATCAAGAGAAAGATCCGGGCCGTGTTCGAGATCGAGTACTAGCGCGGGCCGCGCCGGGCCCGGTCCGGAGCCCTACGGCACGTCGCTCTGGGAGTCGTCCGATATACTCGACTCGAATGCCAGACGCCACCCCGCCGGGAACCCGCCTCTCCCGCAGGCAGCTGGTCGGCTCGCTGTGCGGCGGATTCGGCGCCGTAGGATTGGCCGGGATGCTGCAGGAGCAGCTCACCGGGGCTCCCAATTCCAGCCCTGCCGGTCCGCACTTCGCGCCGCGCGCGAAGCACCTGGTGTTCCTGTTCATGACGGGCGGACCGTCCCACATGGACATGTTGGACCCGAAGCCGGCTCTGCTCCGCTACGCGGGCGAGCGTCCAGAGTCGGTGGACCTGCGCACGGAGCGGATGACCGGAGGTCTGCTTCCGTCGCCGTTCGAGTTCCGGAAGCGTGGCAAGAGTGGCATCGAGGTCAGCGAGCTCTTGCCCGAACTCGGGGGCGTCGTGGACGAGCTGTGCGTAATCCGCTCCATGTACACCTTCAACCCGACCCACGGTCCTGCGCGCAACCTGATCCACTCCGGGAACATCGCCGCCACCCGCCCATCTCTGGGGGCCTGGATTTCCTACGGTTTGGGGACCGAGAACCGCAACCTTCCAGGTTTCGTGGTCCTCAGTCCCGGTCACCGGGGCGGAAACCTGTGGCGATCGGCCTTCCTTCCGGCGGAGCACCAGGGAACCCACTTCGACAACACCGATGCGGATCCCGAGCGAATGATCCGGTACCTGCGCAACGACGCTCTCGGAGCGGACGCGCAACGCCTGCAGTTGGACCTGATTCAGGCACTCAACCGGCAGCACAGGGAAAGCGTCGGGGGAGATAGCTATCTGGACGCCCGCATACAGGCCATGGAGACTGCGTACCGCATGCAGTTCGAGGCATTGGACGTCTTCGACGTTGGCAACGAGCCCGCGGCAGTGCGCGAAGAGTACGGGGACACGCCGTACGCCAGGGGATGCCTGCTCGCCCGCCGGCTGGTCGAGCGCGGAGTGCGCTACGTGCATTTGTACTACGGCCCGGGCCAGCCTTGGGACGATCACAAGACGATCAACAGGAACCTACGGGAACGGTGCCCGGACATGGACCGGGCATCGGCCGCGCTCATCCGCGACTTAAAGCGCCGAGGCCTGCTCGATGAGACCCTCGTTGTCTGGGGCGGCGAGTTCGGTCGCACCCCGGTCTCCGAGGCTGGGGACGGCCGCGACCACAATCCCTACGGTTTCACGATGTGGATGGCGGGTGGCGGTGTCCGAGGAGGCATTGTGCACGGCCAGACGGACGAGTTTGGTTTTCAGGCCGTCGAGGATCGTGTCAGCGTCCATGACCTTCACGCCACGATACTCAACCAGCTGGGCTTCGACCATGAGCGGCTGACCTACCGCTACGCAGGTCGCGACTTTCGCCTAACGGACGTTCACGGCACCGTGCTCCGGGAACTTCTGGCATGAGGCCGCTGGGCTCCGCCCTGGCTCTGGCCGCGGCGGCCATGGGCCAGAGCCCAGAAGCAGAGTTCTTCGAGCGGCGGATCCGGCCCGTCTTGGTGGAGCGCTGCGAGGCTTGCCACTCCAGTCGGCTCCCGGAGCCGATGGGAGGCCTGACGGTCGACAGCCGGGCAGGACTCCGCAAAGGAGGCGCATCCGGCCCCGCGATAATCCCCGGCGATCCGGATGCCAGTCTGCTGATACGGGCACTCGGCTACTTGGATCCAGTACTCAAGATGCCGCCTACGGGCAGGCTGCCGGACAGATCTGTCGAAGATTTCAGGGCCTGGATTACGAGCGGCGCGCACGATCCCCGCGGCGAAACGCCCGAGGTCGGCGAGAGTACCGCTGAGGCGGGTCCTGGAATGCCCATTGAGGAGGGTCGAGCCTGGTGGGCGTTCAGGCCGCTCGCCGAGCGTCCAGCTCCGCAAACGGGGGATCCCGATTGGACGGCCCGCAAGATCGATGTGTTCGTATTGGCGCGCCTTGAGCAGAACGGCCTGAGGCCTTCGCCAAAGGCCAGTCGACAGACATTGGTCCGGCGCGCGTATCTTGACCTGACCGGACTGCCCCCGACGTATCAGCAGGTCGAGGCATTCGTGGCCGACAGTTCCCCAAACGCGTACGGAGACTTGGTGGACCGCCTGCTCGACTCGCCCCGCTACGGTGAGCGGTGGGGCCGGTATTGGCTAGACGTCGCGCGCTGGGCTGAGGACCACCCTACAACCGAGGCGACAAATCGACCGTTTGCGAACGCTTGGCGCTATCGGGACTGGGTGATCGAAGCGATAAGCCAAGACATCCCGTACGACCGATTCATACTTTCGCAGTTCGCAGCGGACCTGCTGCCGGGATTCCGGCCGTCCGACGTGCGGGCCCTCGGTTACCTGGGCAACGCCCCCATCTACCACAAGGACCGAAGGCTGTCACGGGACGTGATCGAGACCATCGCCAGCGACGACTGGGACGAGCGTGTCGATGCTGTTTCCCGGGGGCTGCTCGGTCTGACCGTGGCTTGCGCGCGCTGCCACGACCACAAGTTCGACCCGATCACCGCGAAGGACTACTACGCGCTTGCCGGCGTCTTCGCGAGCACGTGGCAGGTGCAGCGACCGATCGTGGAGCTTGATCCGTCGATGGCCGAACGTTTGGTCTGGGACCACGAGCGCCTATACCGCATCAAGGGAGCGTACGGGAACCTTAAGGAGCTCGACACTGTCGCCGAGGATGCGCATGACGAGATCCGCGCCATGAAGGCAGAGTATGAACGGTTGGAGCGGGAGCTTGCTGGGAACGAGATACCCATGACCCCAGCCGTGATCGATTGTGGTGTGTGGATTGACGGGTCGATGCCCACCGTGACCAGGATGGACCTGCGGCCAGATCAGCCGCGCGACCTACCGGTGTTCGTCCGAGGCAGCGTCACCAGCCCGGGCGAGATCGTTCCGCGACGGTTCTTGGCCGTGTTTGAGGCCGGTCGTCCTAAACCCTTCCGAAGGGGGTCGGGCCGACTAGAGCTGGCCGAGAAGATTGTCGGTGAGGCGGGGCCGTTGGCCGCCCGCGTATGGGTCAACAGAGTTTGGGGTTGGCACTTCGGGTCCCATCTGGTCGCGACCCCGTCTGATTTCGGCACACAGGGCCAGATGCCGACGCACCCGGACCTTCTGGAGGATCTGACCGCGCGCTTCGTCCGCGCT
Source organism: Bryobacterales bacterium (assembly GCA_028819235.1). Classification (GTDB taxonomy): domain Bacteria; phylum Acidobacteriota; class Terriglobia; order Bryobacterales; family UBA6623; genus VXMF01. The sequence goes on along the minus strand of JAPPMC010000172.1, from coordinate 19,763 downwards.
GGTTGGTCTCTCAAATGGCTCCACAGGGAGATCATGCTCTCGGCCACCTATCGCCAAGCCAGCCGGGCAAACGCTGAATGGCAGACGGTCGATCCGAACAATCGGCTCCTCTGGCGCATGAATCCCCGCCGCCTCGACCTCGAAGCGTGGCGCGATTCGATCCTGCAGGCTTCCGGCGAACTGAATCTCGCCGGCGGCGGCCCTTCAACCGAGGTGGACGTGGTGGCGCCCGCCCGCCGTTCTGTCTACTCGAGGATCAGCCGCGCCCGCCTGCACCCAATCCTGCAGCTTTATGACTTCCCTCTTCCAACCCAGCACAGCCCCCAACGGCTGGTCACCACAACCCCGCTGCAGCAGCTCTTTGTGCTGAACAGCGGCTGGATGCGGTCACGCGGGCGCAGTCTCGCGTCGGTCACGGGTGAAGTTTCGGATTCGCGAGACCGAATCGCATTGATGTATCGCCAGGCGCTGAGCCGGATGCCCACCGAGGAAGAGGTGCGCCTTGGCCTCGAGTACTTGGCCCAGCGGACTGGGGAGGCCGCAGGCGGGCGGTGGGAGGAGTACGCTCACGGTCTTCTCGCGACCAACGAGATCAGCTTCCTGAACTAGACCTGAAGACGATCCGCTCCTTGCGCGCCTCGATCTTGGCCGCATCGATGCCGGGCACGGCCAGTAGTTCCTCCAGCGACTCAAAGGGTCCGTGCTCGCTGCGGTACCGGAGGATTGCTGCGGCCTCGGATCGCCTCAGGGACAGGCGGCTCTCGAGCTGGATTGCCCGGGCTTTGTTGACGTCGACGGGGGGAAGCGTCTCCGCGGGATAGTGCTTGGCGAGAAAATCCGCCAAGTTCTGCAGCTCGGCCTCGGTCGCCTGCATCCCGAGCCCCACCATCTTGAGCAGAGTGGCACCCCAACCATTTCGGTCTTGGCGCAAGGAGACCGACTTGGCGAGATCGTGGCAGCTTTGGCAGTGCTTCTCGAGCTCGCCGCGGCCAGGACCGTTGGGCAGATCCGCCGGGTATAGCACGGCCGGGAGGGAGAGCGCCAAGGCTACCAGCCAGATTCTCGAGGCCACCGTCGTCTAGTGCTCCATCGGTAGGCCGAAGGCGTACACGGCATTGTCGAGAGCGGTCAGGAATACATGCCCCGGCCCAGAGGAGAGCATATGGCCGCTGGCCTGAGCCTGGATGGTGGAGCCACTGTCCCAGATGGGCCTCCCCGATTGCCCGTCCAGCGCGTGCAGTCGGGCGTTCGATCCGGCCGACCCACCGTCAAGGACGAAAACGACGCCGTTCACCACGATTGGAGGCAGGGGATTCGCCAGCCCGCCATACTCCCAGCCGCGCTCCAAGCCGAGGTCGCCCGAGTTGTCGGTGAGCTTCCAAGCTCCTACGCCACCGCCAGTCGGAGCGAGGATCCAGCGTATGCCGTCACCGTCGCGCCAAGCTGCCAGGGCCGAATCGCTCGATGGCTGATCGGCTCCTAGTTCCGCCGTAGCGACTGGTTCCCGAAGACTTGCCGCTGAGTAGACCTGCAGTACGCCGTCCGCCGTGACGGCTGCTACATGGTCGGCATCGTTCGAGTCGAAGACGACAGGGGAGGACCGGAACTGCTCCGTTCGGCTTCGCATGGTTGGCCGCATCGAGCGTGGCTCCAAGGAGACTAGTGGCCCTTCCCTCGTCGACGCGAAGATCGTGCCGTCCGGGCCAAACGCCATTCCTGCGGTCCCGGCGATGGCGCCGCCTTCGGATTCCCAAGTCCTCACAATTCTGGTGTCAAGGTCTAGCGACCAGACCCCGTCAGGCACTCCGGCGCAGCCGTTGGTCGTCACCACGAACGCAGTGTTGCCGGCAACGGTCAGGCCGCGCGCGTGCGCATTCTGGGGCAGGAACGGGATCGGCGGTACGTGGTCACTGCCATTCGAGACATACAGGCTGTGAAGCTCTCCCGACGCCGTCACTGCGTACACCAGCGTGACGCCGCGGAGTGCTGGACGCGCTGGTGGCCGTGTGCGTTGCTGTCTCGCGGCACCAGCGTTCCGGGTTGGGACCGGTCGGGGCGCGCTTGCAGTTCCGAGGGTCACGGCGCCCTCACCCGGCTTGCCGACCGCACTGACGGCAGGAGTTCGACGGCCTCTCGCACCGATTCCAAGCATGGAGGGCATTGCGAGGGCAGTCTGGCGGGACAGGCTCGTCGTCATTCCGCCCGGGCAGTCAGGTTTTGTCTCGCTCGGCCCGGGAGCGAAGTGCCGCTCCCACTCCATGCGGGCCAAGTCGGTGTCCATCACAAAAATGCCGCCCTCGGAGCCGCCGACGAAGGCCAACGAGCGGAAGCCGCGATGGCTGATGAGGAAATCGATCAGGACTGGGACGCTCAATCCGCTCCCGGACCGCGCCACGTTGGAGGTTGGTATCCGCCAGAGGAATTGGAAGTCCGGTCCCGCGACCGACTCCCGCGAAATCTTGAGGTCTGCTCGCACCCAACCCGACCGCTGGGCGTCCGCGCCGACTGTGGTCCAGTCATCCGCCCGGCCCTGACCCGTGATGGCTGCGAGCCCGGCTACGAGCGGAAGGATCGGTGTCAGGAATCGCTTCATTTCACCCGGCGAGAACTGCCTGAGGCATCTCCACGCAATCATAGCGGATGGACTTAAGATGGATAGCATCGGAGCCGGTCACATGAAATTCCTGACAGCATCCTGTCTCGTGGCTGCCATGGCCTTCGCAGCCGCAGGGGCGGACTGGCTGACCGACGGCGGAAATCCCCAGAGGACCGCTTGGCAGCGAGACGAGCCCTTCTTCACGACCGAGAATGTCGGTGAGACCAAGCTTCTCTGGCGAGTGCAGCTTGACAATGAGCCTCGGCAGATGCACGCGTTACTGCCTGCGCTCGTCGCTGAGGGTGTCCGAACCGAGGATGGTGCCAAGGAAATTGTCCTCGTTACGGGAGTGTCCGACAACCTCTACGCCCTTGACGCCGTGGACGGAAGCATCATCTGGTCGCGACAGTTCGACCGCGATTGGGACCCCGTGCCGGGCCAACGGCCCCCGTACCTGCTTTGCCCGGGGGGCATGACTGCCACTCCTGTCATCGGTCCTGGGAAAGAGAAAGGTGCCTACATCGTCTATGCAGCTTCTTGGGACGGCCGCTTGCGCAGGCTCGACCTTGCCGATGGCGAGGACTTGGCGCCCCCCGCGAACTTCATGCCGCCCAACGGCAAGCCCTATGCCCTCAACCTGGTCGAGGACGTAATCTACACCCACACCGCGCAGCGCTGCGGCGGCAACCCGAATATGGCCTATGTGTATGACCTGAAGACCGAAAGGGTCGGCAGCTGGGGACCGGCGGGAGGCGGGATGTGGGGTCGGACGGGACCGGCCATGAGTTCCGAGAAGGTGATGTACACCGGTACGGGCGACGGTGTTTGGGATCCAGAGAACGGCGTATTCGGCAACGGGATCATCGGGCTGCAGATGGATCCCGACACGGGTGCGCTGGAATTGTACGACTACTACGGCCCGACGAACGCGGAGTGGCTGTTCAAACGCGACTTGGACATGCAGGTGACGCCGGCCATCTTCCACTACAAGGGGCGTGAGCTGATGGTGGATGCCGGCAAGGAGTGCGTAATCTATCTGATGGACTTGGAGTCCATCGGCGGTGATGACCACCGCACTCCGTTGTACCGCTCGCCGCTTGTGTGCAATGAGGAGGTCAACTTCGCCTCGGCCGGCGTCTGGGGCGCCATGGCCAGCTGGGAAGATTCCGACGGGTCGGTTTGGGTATTGACGCCAATCTGGGGCCCGAAGCACTCGCAGTTTCACGCGAAGATCGAGCACGGGGAGGTTAGGGACGGGGCGATCGTAGCCTTCAAGGTGGCCGAGCGCGAGGACGGAGGCCTTTGGTTGTCGCCCGAGTGGATCTCCCGGGACATGAACCGGGCAGAACCGCCGGTTGTGGCGAACGGCATCGTCTTCGCCTACGGCAACGGGGAGGATACCCATCAGGCAATGCCGGACGTGGGCCTGACGAATACCGCTGAAGAGCGGATTGCCGGGTCCACGCAAGCTGTGCTCTACGCGCTTGACGCCCGGACGGGCAGGGAACTCTGGAACAGCGGTGACCAGATTGCCAGCTGGAACCACTGGGGTGGAATCTCGGTCGCGAACGGTCGTGTCTACATCGGCACGTTCGATGGATACCTGTACGCCTTCGGAATTGAACGCTAGTTACTCGCCTCGGTCACCGACGGGCGGACTGCCATTGGGCTTTGCTGTTGAGGCCCCACCCATGGCCGGAGGTCGTCCCCACCGGTCGTGTGACGCCAAGGACAACGACCTGCCCGACAGGGAGTCCTGCAGGAACCCGACTCGAGCTGCTGCCAAGCTTGCATCTGGATCGATCCCGGCCAGTTCCGGGCCGGCGGAGACCCGACGCCTCCGACACATGCAACGAAGCCACCAGAGTCACGCCCTTGAGACTCGTCCGGCGCATCCGAACGGCGATTCTCAAATCGACGCCATATTTTCCGATAGCTGAACTTCAGCTCGACTCGAATTCGAGCTAGTTCACGTGGTTCATTGACGAGTGGCGTTGACATGAATCCGATTGGTTGTGGGAAATTGGCTTGTCGACTGCAAGACGCGATGATCGGCGCTCAATGGCACAGGCACAAGCGGGGACTGCTAATTCATGAGAACATTCCTGGGATGACTGTGCCCCCGAAATCGGTCAGTTTTTCGTGACGCCCATTGTGGAGGTACCACAATTGGTGCTGGTCCAACCCGAGCGAGTGCAGGATGGATGCATGAAAGTCCCTCATCGGGAACGGCTGCTCAATGGCTTTCAGACCGAACTCGTCGGTCTCTCCAATTGTCTGGCCTCCGCGAACACCGCCACCCGCAAACCACATCGTATAACCGTGCGGATTGTGGTCGCGGCCATTCCCGCTCTCTGAAGTTGGAAGCCTGCCGAACTCCGCTCCCCAGATCACGAGGGTGCGATCCAAGAGGCCGCGCTGCTTCAGGTCTTCGAGCAGTCCTCCTACAGGAACGTCACTGTGCCCGGCCATCTTCTCGTGGTTCTGCTTGAGGTGCTTATGGGCGTCCCACTGCATGCTTATCGGCCCGCCGCCGGAATAGATCTGCACGAAGCGCACCCCACGCTCGATCAGGCGCCGGGCCAAGAGCAGCCGCGTGCCAAACTCCTGAGAACGCTCCAGATGGAGCCCGTACAGCTGCTTGGTGGCCGTGGTCTCTTGGGAGAGATCGACAGCCTCTGGAGCGTGGGACTGCATCCGGAACGCCAGCTCGTAGGCCGAAATGCGGGCCTGCATCTCGCTATCGAGACCAGCGCCGTCCATTTCATTCATTGCCTGCAGCACATTCAGCATCTTTCTCTGGCGACCTAGTGTCATGCCTGGAGGGCGGTTGAGGTGAAGGATCGGGCTAGGGCCGGGACGCAGCAGGGTGCCTTGGTAGACCGACGGCAGGAAACCCGGGCTCCAGCAAGATGTCCCACCCTCTGGAGTTCCCTCAGGCTGCGGCATCACAACGTAGGCAGGGAGATTCTCGGATACGGAGCCAAGCCCGTACGTGACCCACGAACCGATGCTCGGGTGCGTAGCGAAGAGCCGGCCGCTGTGCACTTCGTACATGGCGGGGGCGTGCACGACGCTGTTCGTCACGAACGACCGCACGAAGCAGATGTCGTCAACATGTTTCGCGACGGTCGGGAACAGCTCCGAGACGGGCAGGCCGGCCTCCCCATACCGTTTGAACTTCCACGGCGTTCCAAGTATCGGGTTTGTGCCGTCGGTGAACTGGCCCCCAACCTTGCCGAAGCTCTCCGGCATGGGCTCCCCGTGGCGCTGGTTCAGGAGCGGCTTGGGGTCGAACGTGTCCATCGAACTGGGCGCGCCAACATTGAAGATGAAGATCACCGAGTCGGCGCTGGCGTCGAAGTGGGGCTGCTTTGGGCTGAGGGGACTGTCCGGCGACGCACCCGAAGCAGTGCGCGCCAATAGGTGCTGCAGGGCGATTACCCCAAACCCGTTGGCCGCCCCAAGCAGCAGGTCTCTCCTAGAGATGCCCTGCAACGGCCTTGCGTCAGGGTCGGTACACAAACTCATTTCGATTCAGGAGCGCTAGTGAAAAGTCGTCCAATGCGGTCGGACCGGACTTCAGGAACTTGCTCGCGAGGGCTACCTCCTCGGGAGTCGGTGGTCTCGCCAACGTGAATTCGAAGGCTCGTTCCACCTGGCAGCGACGCCCCTCCCCCGCGCAGCTGGATCGGATCCGTTCGGCCAGGGCTTGGGACTGGTCGACGATGAATTCGCTGTTGAGCAGGCTCAGCGACTGCAGTGCGTGCGTTGACGTAGTGCGCACAGCGCAGGATGTCATGGTGTCCGGTTGGTCGAAGTGTGCCAGCAACGGCAGGCGGACCGTGCGCATGTTCAGCAGGTAGAGGCTGCGCCGGTCATGCTGGGACCGGTCCGGGGTCACTGGCCAGAGGTTGTCCGGCTCGGCCTCCGTAAAGATCAGGTCATAGACCTCTCGCTCGATTGGGATCCGGACGGGCTTGCCGGCGACGCTGCGGTTGAGCCTATCCGACGCGGCCAGCGCGCTGTCCCGGATCAGCTCGCCCTCCAGACGCCGCCGGTTCGCCCTCCAGTACCAGAGATTGTCGGGGTCGGTCGCGGCCCGCGTCGCATCAATGGCCGATGTCTGCCGATACGCGCCCGAGAGCAGGATCAGGCGGTCTATGGCCTTGATACTCCAGTCTTCCGCCAATAGCCGCGTGGCGAGATAGTCCAGCAAGCCCGGATGGCTGGGCTGCCCTCCCAACAGGCCAAGATTGTTCGGATCTGCGACCAATCCGCGGCCCATTCGAAACTCCCAGATCCGGTTCGCGATCACGCGGGCCGTTAGCGGATTCGCAGGGTCGGTGAGCCATCTCGCCAAGGCTGCGCGGCGGCCAGGCCCGGCCGCGGGAAGCTCGACTCCCAAGGGGCCGATCACCCGCAGGAAGCCCGGTGCGACCGGTTCAGCCTTGCGGCGGTAGTCTCCGCCCCGGAGGACGTGGGTCTCGGGAGTTTCCTCTAGACCGGCCACACCGTAGGCGGCCGCCGGCGGGTCGGGCTTCACCAGCTCCAATGCGTGCATCCGCTGTCTGAGGCCGGTTCGGCGAGACTTCACATCGTCAGGCATCAGAGGAACGATCTCGTACCAGACCGGCTTGATCAGGGCCGTTGCCTCTTTCGCGAGCCGCTTCTGGAGTTCGCTCCGCGACTCCTCGGGAACTTCCAGCGCCGCCCGGTGCTCTGGGTTCAGTTGCGACCGCTTGCGTTCGCGCACCTGGGCTTGGAAGGGCTCTTCAATCGCCTTGAGCGCTTCCTTGATCGGCTCCAGCCGGGCCTCGTGCTCCTTCAGGAGTCGCTCGTGTGCCGCAACCTCGTCCGCATCCGAAACCAGAACGTCCTTGAGCTCCGTCGCGGCGAAGAATGACTCGAGCTGGTAGTACTCGCGTTGGCTGATGGGGTCGAACTTGTGGTCGTGGCACCTTGCGCACTGCACGGTGAGGCCGAGCAGTGCTTGCCCGACCCCGAGGGCCATCTCGGTCAGCACTTCCTGACGGGCCTCTTGCTTGTCTTGGTTGCCGCCAACGATGTGGCGCGGTCCGGCTCCGTTGAATCCAGTCGCGATGAGAGCTTCGCTGTTTCCGGGATAGAGCTCGTCACCGGCTACCTGTTCAAGCACGAATCGGTCGAACGGCTTGTCCGCGTTGAACGAGCGCACAACGTAGTCGCGGTAGCGCCACCCATGCTCGCGATAGCCGTCCCGCTCGAAGCCGTCCGTGTCGGCGAACCGCGCCACATCGAGCCATTTCTGGGCCCAGCGCTCGCCGTAGTGCGGGGATGCTAGGAGCGAGTCCACTAGGCGTTCGTACGCCCAGGGAGACCGGTCCTCCAAGAATGCCGTAGCCTGCTCCGGAGTAGGCGGCAGCCCGGTGAGGTCCAGGCAGACACGTCTGAGTAGCCGATGCCGGTCGACAGGCCCCGACGGTTCCAGTCCTTTCGCGGCCAGTGCCCGGCGAATGTAGGCGTCCACCGGGTTCGCGCTCCACCCGGACGTGTCAATCGGCGAACTAGGATCCTGGAGTGGTCGGAATGACCAGTATCCCTCGCCTCGCACCGCCTCCTCTGCAGCGGCCTCACCAACGTCCGCTGCAGCGATCAGCACGGCCAGCACAGCGCAGACCGGTGCTTGTGCCCGCACCACAGCTACCATTATAGGCTTGGAGCCGGACATCAGTTGCCTTGGAATGTGGCTGAGATGGCGGCGGTGTGCCGCTGGATGGCCTCTCGTATAGCGCCTACGGCTTCCGGGTGACGGGCAGCCACATCGAAGCGCTCGTCCACGTCGGTCGAAAGGTCGAATAGCAGGGGAGGATCGTGCCTCAAGTGGTTCGCATATCCCCGCCAGCCAATCTGTTTCTCAGTACCGAGCGATTCCCACGACTCGAAGACCAGCTTGAACCTTCCCAGCCGGGCGGCCCACAAGTTCCCTGGTTGGCCGTAGTAAAACAAGCCGTCCCGAGGGCTGGGCTCGCCCGCGAGCAACGCGTCGGAAAGATCGATCGAGTCGTAGCCGCGGTCTTCCCGCAACTTCGCGCCGGCTAACGTCGCGATTGTGGCGAAGATGTCCACGTTTACACCAATGCCGTCCACGATCCCGGGTGCGATTGTGCCGGGCCAGTAGAAGATCCCGGGGACCCTGAGTCCGCCCTCCCAGCCGGTGAGCTTGCCGTCGCGCAGCGGCCCCGCCGAGCCCCCGAGGTCGAAGTATGTCCGCCATGGGCCGTTATCGCTACTGAACCAGACCAGCGTGCTGGCGGAGACATTCTCCCTGTCCAACGCCCGCGTGATCTCTCCGACGGACCAGTCAAGCTCTTCTACTACGTCCCCATAGAGACCGGCCTTGCTGTGCCCTTCGAATTGGGTCGAGCGATAGATCGGGACGTGAGGCATGCTGTGTCCAAGAAACAGTAAGAATGGCCGGTCTGCGTGCTCTTCGATCCAGCGAACGGCCTCTTCGGTGTACCGCTGGGTCAAGGTGGGCTGATACACGGGCGTCTCGATGGCCGATCTGTCCCGGTAGAGCGAGATTGGAAAGTCCGAGCTCGTGGCGTGCCGAATGTTCTCGTATGTCCTCTCGAAGCCGTCTCGCAAGGGCGCGTCGTTGCTTCCGACCAACCCGTAGAACGAGTCAAACCCCTGATCCAGCGGATGTGCTCCGGTGTAGTCGAAACGGGCGCTCAAGCCCCACTTGCCGATGTACCCGGTTGCGTACCCGAGATCCTTGAGCATTTCCGCGATCGTGACCTCGGAGTCTGGGACGTCCTCCCACGTGTTCCTCCCCGTCTGGTGGATTCGGATCGGCATGCGCCCGGTCAGCAGTGCGACTCGGCTGGGGTTGCACATCGGCGCCGAGGCATAGAACGAAGTCCACCGCTGTCCCGCCTGGGCGATTCGGTCGATGTTGGGCGTCTGGATCAGCGGGTGCCCTTGGACCGACAGATCGCCGTATCCAAGATCGTCCGCCAAGATCAGGACAAAGCTTGGCTGGGCAGCCTTCTTGTCTGGCGTGCAGGCAAGCCCACCCAGGACAAGGAGAACCGCGAGGCAGGCCACCGGCCTGCCGGAGAGTCTGGCCTCGCGGGACGGGATCGTCAGGGATCGAGCCATGTTCCCCAAAGCATTGCACGGCCGCGCACGACCCTTCACCTAGTACGGGCACCCTGCGGCACGGGCGTGGGCGCGATTGGGCGTTCCGCGGGTGGTAACTTGAGTCTTGGGTCCGCGTCGCCGAGACGCACTCGACTTTCGGACCACAGGTCAGGCGATGGCCGAACCAGCCACCAGAAGCGCTCCGGTACCACTGTATTCGTGGGCGGCGGTCGGCCTGCCGCTGGGGCTGTTCGCGTGGCTCTGCAGCTTCGTGCCCGAGGTTTCCGCTGGCGAGTCTCGCCATTGGGAAGTCCAGTGGCTCCCTCAGCACGACATCGCTCTGAGCTTCTTCGTCGACGGACTGAGCCTCCTGTTCGCCTTGCTGATCACAGGCATCGGCACGCTGATCTTCCTCTATGCCGCCGAGTACATGCGGGGGGCGCCGCACATTGGGCGTTTCACCGTATTCCTCACTGCCTTCATGCTGTCAATGCTTGGCATTGTGCTCTCGGAAGACCTGATCACCTTGTTCATCGCTTGGGAACTCACGGGAGTCACTTCTTTCTTGCTGATCGGCTACCGCCACGAGGACGCGACCTCGCGCCGCTCGGCGTGGCAGGCCCTGATGGTTACGGGTGCCGGTGGGCTGGCGATGCTGGCCGGTTTCGTGCTCCTTGGAGAAGCGGCGGGCACCTACAGCCTTCGGGAGATCTTGGCTGATCGCGGTGCGCTGGCCGCCGACCATCGCTACCACTGGATCTTGGCGCTAGTGCTGGCGGGCGCATTCACAAAGTCCGCGCAGTTTCCCTTTCACTTCTGGCTTCCCAACGCGATGGCGGCTCCGACCCCGGTCTCTGCGTACTTGCATTCGGCAACCATGGTCAAGGCGGGCGTCTTCCTGCTGGCGCGCATGGCGCCCGTGTTGGGAGGCACAGAAGCGTGGACAGCCACGCTGGTGACGGTTGGCGCGATTACGACGGTCCATTCCGCGGTGGTGGCGCTGACGCGCCGGGACCTGAAGCAAGTCCTTGCGTACACGACGGTCATGGCACTCGGGGCATGTGTGCTGTTCCTAGGTGTCCCCACACAGACCATTGAGGGCGATGTCTCCGCCGCCGCTGCCGCAGCGATGTGTCTTGTGCTTGTCCACGCCCTCTACAAGGCGGCGCTCTTTATGGCGGCGGGCGCAATCGAACATTCCACCGGAACGCGCGACCTGAGATTGCTCGGCGGCATAGGAAAGAGGATGCGGTGGATTTCGGCTGGCATTGTGCTCGCATGCCTGTCGATGGCGGGTCTGCCTCCGACCATCGGGTTCGTCGGGAAGGAAGCCCTGTACAGCAGCGCGTCGGCCGCGCCCTCCGGGACGGTCGCGCTCGTGGCGATCTTCCTGGCCAGCGCGTTGATCGGGACTGTCGCCTTGGTCTTAGCCGGACCGCTGCTTTGGGGAAGGCTCACGGAGGCAGCAGCCCGTGCGAAGCCAGCTCCTTGGCAGCTATGGTGCGGCCCGGCGATTCTTGGCGCTGCCGGCATCGTTGCTGGGCTGGCAGCGGGTCCGACTTTCGGCGCCCTTGTGCTTCCCGCAGCGGCCAGCGTGGGGGAATTGCCAGAACATTTCGTCCCGAGCCTGTGGCACGGACTCGGTCCAGCACTGCTGCTCTCGATGGCCACATGGGGCTTGGCCGCGCTCGTCTTCTGGAAGAGAAGGGCAGTTGCGAGGGTTGTCTCGAGCTCGCTGTCGATTATTCCATTGACGGGGGATTCAGCGTACGACAAGGTCATGCACGGCATCGCTGCAAGCGCATTGGGGCTTACGGCCGTGCTGCAGTCGGGAGTGCACAGGCGCTATGTAGCCACGGTATTCGCCTCGCTCGCCTTGGTCCTTGCAACGACTCTCGTTGTGCGCGACGCCATCCACGTGCCCGAGCTGGTGCCCGAAGCCTCGTTCTTTGAGTGGATGCTCGGCGGCCTGATCGCGGCCTCGGCGCTGACCGTCATTTTCACCCGTTCGCGCTTGCTCGCAATTGGTTCGATCGGGGTCGTCGGTACGGCGGCGAGCCTCATCTTCCTGCTGTTCGGGGCACCGGACGTTGCAATGGCCCAGCTGATGGTCGAAACGCTGGTGGTGGTCATCGTCGCGATCGTGCTGCTCCGGCTCCCAAGCTTTCACTACGAGATCCGCCAGAACCGCTTTCGTAGGTTTCGGGATGCAGTCGTGGCCACCGCTGTCGGTGCGGCGACGTCGCTCGTCGTGCTGGCTGTGATAACCGATCCGCCACAGCGGTCACTGACGGAGTACTTCGAGCGCACGGCAGTTCCGGGCGGACACGGCCGCAACATTGTCAATGTGATCTTGGTCGAGTTTCGGGCCCTTGACACATTGGGCGAAATCACTGTTCTCTTCTTGGCGGGATCGGCGGTCTGCGCGCTGATCCAGCGGCGCTCGCGCTACCGTCGGCTTGGTTCGCTTGTTGCCGCCGGAAAAGCATCGGCCACAGCGACGGACCCGGAACTCAGCCAGCGATGAACACCCTGATTCTCAAGGAGACGGCGCGTCTGCTCTTTGTGCTCATCTTGCTCTTTTCCCTGTCCGCCCTTCTCCGCGGCCACAACCAAGTCGGGGGCGGATTCGTGGGTGGGCTAATCGCTTCGATCGCGTGCAGCCTGTACGTCTTTGTGGCGGATGCGGCCGATGTCCGCAGACTCCTGAGGGCCGATCCGCTTCGCATCGCGGCAGCGGGCCTTTCATTGGCGATCCTCTCAGGCGTGGTCGGCATGTATTCACAGGGGAGCTCGTTCCTGACTGGGGTCTGGGTTGAAGTTCTGGGGATTAAGGTCGGTACTCCGTTGCTCTTCGATTGCGGTGTGTACTTAGTTGTCGTAGGCGCGGTACTGACATTCGTGCTTGAAGCAAAAGAGCCGGTTGTGCCCGCGTCGGGAGATAGTCGGTCGGCAGGCCGGGAGTGATCGGATGGACACGATCATTGCATTGCTCGTCGGCGTGCTCATGGGGGCCAGCGTGTACCTGATGCTCCGGCGAAACCTCGTGCGGTTCGTGCTTGGTGTGGCCCTCATTTCGCACGCCGCAAACTTGCTCCTCTTCATTTCTGGGGGTTTGGTCGGCGCCGATCCACCGCTCATACAAGTGGGTGCCGACCTTCCCGGAGAGGGAGTCTCTAATGCGCTCCCGCAAGCGCTAATCCTGACAGCGATAGTGATTTCATTCAGTGTGTTCGCGTTCCTGATGGCTCTAGCGTTCCGTGCTTACGAGAGCCTCGAGACGGTCGATCCGGACGCGATGCGAGCCGCTGAGCCGCCCCGCGGCTGGAAGTCGCAGGCGGCCGAGCGGACTGCAGGGACGGCATGAACGCCCTGTTGATGTCTCCCGTCATCCTGCCCCTTGCCACCGGTGTGCTCGGTCTCGCGCTGCGTCCCTACCGGCGAGGGCAGCAGGTGGTCAGCCTGCTTGCTGCAGCGGCACACTTGGCAGTGGCGGGAGCGCTGCTCAGCGCCGTGTGGCGGGATGGCATCCAAGCGGACCAGATGGGAGGCTGGCCCGCGCCCTACGGGATCACTCTGGTCGCGGACCACCTCAGCGCGGCGATGGTGATGATCACGGCGATCATGCTGCTTGCGACGGTCATATACGCCTGCTGCGACGTTGTCGAGGATTCGCTGGTGAAGGACATACACCCGCACCTGCAGGTCTTGGCTGGGGCCGTCTGCGGGGCATTCCTCGCCGGGGACCTCTTCAACCTCTACGTGTGGTTCGAAGTGATGCTGGTCGCTTCCCTAGCGTTGCTGATCGCCGGCGCGCGAAAGGAACAGTTGGACGGCGCGGTCAAGTATGCGGCGCTCAGCTTGGTAGCCACCACGCTTTTCTTGGCGGGCATTGGGCTGCTATACGGCCTGACCGGAACGCTGAACATGGCGGACCTGCACGTTCGCGTCCAGGATGTGGAGAACACGGGCCTTGTGACGGCCGTGGCCGTGGTGTTCATCGTTGCCTTTGGGATCAAGGCGGCCGTCTTTCCCCTCTTCTTCTGGCTGCCGGCCAGCTACCACACCCCGAAAGTCGCCGTCTCGGCGATTTTCGCGGGGCTGCTCACGAAGGTTGGTGTGTATGCGCTCATCCGACTTTTTACGCTCGTGTTTACGCTCGACGTAGGGTACACTCACACGATCCTGTTGTGGATCGCTGCCCTGACAATGCTTACTGGCGTCTTGGGAGCGGCCTCGCACAACGATCTGAGACGGATCCTCTCGTTCCACATCGTTAGCCAGATCGGCTACATGATCCTAGGCTTGGCGTTGTACACGCCCTTGGCACTGCTGGGAGCGGTCTTCTACGTCGTGCACCACATCATCGTCAAGGCCAACCTGTTCTTCATAGCCGGTGCTCTGCGCCGGTTGGTTGGCGCTGACGACTTGCGCCATCTCGGCGGCGTGTATCGAGAGCGGCCTTTGCTGGCGCTGCTATTCTTCGTACCGGCGTTCTCCTTGGCGGGCTTCCCGCCGCTGTCAGGCTTCTGGGCCAAGCTCTTCGTGATCAAGGCCTCCCTGCAGGCCGGGCAGCACCTCGTGGCGGGGGTGGCCCTGTTCGTCGGGCTCCTGACCATGTACTCAATGACAAAGATCTGGGTAAACGGGGTCTGGAAGGCCAGGCCCGAGTCCACGCCGGTGCCCGACGAAGTGCGTCGGCCGCTCCGTGCCGCCCTGCTGGGCCCGATTGTCGCGTTGGCGTGCCTCACGCTGACCATCGGCCTGGTCGTCGAGCCCTTCTATGCTCTTGCGGAGCGGGCTGGCCACGAACTCACGAATCCAGACGTCTACGTGGAGGCGGTCTTGGGTCGTGGTGGAGAGGATGTCCCGGTGGCGGAGGCCCTCCCCGCCCAGGCAGGGCTGCAATGACGAGCCTCTTTCGCTACAACTTGCTGCTGGCGGTTGGCTGGTGCGCCCTCTTGGGCGAACTGAGCGTGCCAAATCTGGTGGTGGGATTCCTTGTCGGCTTCTTGGCGCTCAGCATTTCCGGGCCCATGTTCCGCCGCACCCGGTACTTCACCAGCTTCCTGCGCTATGGCCGGCTGGCGCTGTACTTCGCTGTGGAATTCTTCAGGTCGAGCATGCTCGTGGCGTGGGACGTGCTCACGCCCAAGCACAAGTCGAGACCGGCGATCGTTGCCATCCCGCTGGACCTCGAACACCCCCTACAGATCACGACCCTCGCAAACCTCCTCTCGTTGACTCCGGGCACTCTGAGCCTCGACGTTAGCCCTGACCGCAAGACGCTCTATGTGCACGCAATGTTCGTGCGAGACCCGGAGGAGACACGGCTGGCGATCAAGAACGGCCTTGAACGGCTAGTTAAGGAGGCCATGCGATGAGCGGCCTCGGGCAGCATTCCGCCGTGCTGGCATGGGCCATCGACATCAGCGCCGCGCTTGTGCTCTTGTCGCTGTTGGCAGCGTTCGTTCGCTTGGCCCTCGGACCGTCGCTGGTGGACCGCGTCGTCTCGGTGGACTTGATCACAGTCTTGGCTGTGGCGGTGGTGGGGATGGTGGCGATCGCCGCCGATCAGGCGGCATTCCTCGATGTCGCCGTTGCGACCGCACTTGTGGCATTCCTCGCCACGGTGGCCTTCGCTTGGTACACCAACCGCAGGGCGGACCAGTTTCGCGAGCGTGACAAGAGATTGGGGAGAAAGGGCGAGTGGTGATGTCCGAGGCGGGTTCACTGCGGGACTGGGTCACTGGGTTGTTCTTGGTCAGCGGGGCCTTTTTTCTTTTTGTCGCCAGCTTGGGAGTCCTTCGTCTGCCGGACGTCCTGATCCGGATGCACGCGCTTACGAAGGCCGGGGCGCTGGGGGCCGGCCTGACATTCGTCGCATGCGCCGTGCACTTTGGGCAGGCGGGCAGCGTTACGATCTCTGGCCTGACTGTGCTGTTCCTACTGCTCACCGCGCCGGTCAGCGGCCACGCTATCGGGCGCGCGACCTACCGCTTGGGCGTACCTTTATCGAAGGCCACGCATGTGGACGAGTGGGAGGAAAAGTACAAACCGGACAAGGACAGCGGCCGACATTCATCGTGATGCTGCGGGCAATCCGCCATCCGCCCTGGGAAGCAGGAGTGGTCGGCGTTGGACAGTCAATCAGAAAGCCAGGGTGACAAGTTCAGGCGCTTCGTGTCTCGGGCAAAGCATTGTCCGCTGAGCCGTGAGGACCACACATTCGTGGATCGATTCGGTACCGGTGCTGGGCCATGGGGGTCATTCGGGCAATCTGGCAAGCTCGACCGCTGATTCGGCCGGCCAAGCTCAATGACTGCGGGACCGTTCGGGATTGCGAGGCTGCCAGATCCGTCGGCACTCAGGTCGGTGGCCTGTTCACTCGAGTCGCCGGATCCTGATCTTTCGGAAGGCGACTAGGCCGCCATGGTCCTGCAGCACGATCCTTCCGGAACGGGCTTTGGCAAAGCCTGCCGATCGCCCGAACGCGCGGACGCGATCCCGAAAGTCGTCGCTCACGCAGTCGAACTCGGCGACCTTCTGCCCGTTCATCCAGTGCTCGACGTGCGATCCGTGGGCCACGATGCGCAGTGAGTTCCACTGTTCGGGCGGCGCACTTGCCCCTTCGGTAGGCGCGTATAGTCCGTAGGCGGCTCCGGCCCTGCGGACTTCGAATCGCTGCGAAGCGGGCCGGGCATTGTCCGCTATCTGGTACTCGATGGCCACCTCGGCCGGATTGCCGGTTCCTTTGAAGCGATAGAAGACGCCAGAGTTGCCCTGGGGCCCGACCATCCACTCAAGCCGGAGTTCGAAGTCCGCGTATTCGGCCAACGTGCCCAGGCTTCCGGGGCGCCCTTCCACGGTGAGTGTGCCGTCCCTCGCTTGCCACGATCCGGTTGCATCCTTGCGGGCCAGCAGCGACCATCCGTTCAGCGATTCGCCGTCGAATATCGGCTCGAATCCGGGCTCCGCGGCCACAGCCAGACCGGACGCCGCGACCACCACGACCAAAGTCCTCACAGCTCGCGGACCTCCTCGGACTCCAGGTCAAACGCCATTGCCTTGTTCCTGCGGTGGGCCTCCACCCCGAGGCTGACGGCCACTTGGGAGCGGTAGCCGAGTTCGCCGTCAAGGGGCGCAGGCTTTCGTGTGCGGACGGACTCTAGGAAGTAGTGGCGGAAGGACTTGGTCGGGGGGGCCTTGATCCTCAACGACGGTCTCACGGAACGGGCAACCTCGCGCTCCTCGAAGACAGCTTGGAAGTAGGAGTCACGTGCGTCTCCCGGGCGCGTGATCTCGGGGCGGGCACTTGCGTCTTCCTCGTAGCGATCCTTCCATCGTGGGTCTGCAAGCAGGCTTGCCACGAGCTGGCGCTTGCGCCGCTCGGGCAGGCCCACGAACGCGGTGCGGCGAATTGGACGGCGCTCTTCTACCCACTCGCCGAGACCTGCAAGACCAGATGCCTCGACACGCTCCCTAAACCCTTCCACGTAGGGCTCCTCGGGAACCAACGTCAGGTAGTCCGGCCTGAGGTGGTTGCCCTCAAATTGGATGTTCGCTTCCCGGCCCCGGACAACGATCGGAAGTTCGACGGAATTCTGCAGCGAGCCGGAGCAGACGAGTGTGTGCCGGCTTGGAAAGTCCAGAGCGATCACAAACACGTCCGGGACCTCCATGACGGACTCGGACGTTCCGTAGTTGCCCCCGGCCGAGACGGCACGGACGGGGAACTCCCTGCCCAGGACATGGATGAGGGGGGTGACGTGGTGGTAGTAGAGATCGGTGGCGATGCCTCCGGAGTAGTCGCGGTATCTGCGCCAGCGGAAGAATCGCTCCTTTGAGAAGGGCCGTTTCGGCGCGTTGCCCAAGAATGCCTCCCAGTCGAGGTTGTCGGGACTTGCGCTCTCGTCGATCGCGTAGTTGAACGGCGGCTCACGCGTGTTCCGGCTGCGGCTTGTCTGGCTCCAGAGGATCTTGCCGAGCAGTCCTGCCTTCACGAGACTTCTTGACGGTTCCCAGATCCCGTGGGCCATGTGCTCGCTGTCCACGGCGAGGATCCTGCGCGTCTCGCGTGCAGTCCTAACCATCTCGCGCGCCTCTGCGATGGTGAGGCTCATGGGCTTCTCGACATCAACATCCTTGCCGGCTTTCATGGCCGCGATGGCCATCGGGGCGTGCCAGTGGTCAGGCGTGCAGATTATGACCGCGTCGACGTGCGGATCGTGGATCAGGTCCTCGAATTGCCGATACCCTCGGGCCCCGGTCTGTGTGACCCCGGCGTCGAGCCGAGGCGCGTAGATGTCGCAAACCGCCGTGATCCTCGAGTCCCGTCGCTGCGTGAACTCTTGGAGGTGACCCCTCGAAATGTTCCCGAGCCCGATTACGCCAATGCCGATCGAGTCATTCGCCCCGCGGATTCGAGCGTACGATGCAGCGGTGGCGGCGATTGCGGCCCGGGTAGTGAATGCGCGCCGGGTAACTGAGTCCATCGCCCGCATTCTATCCGAGAAAACTCTCTACACCGCCGTTCACCCGTCGAAGCGCCCTCTGGCATGCAGTCCGGACCGATTGGGGTGTGCCTCCCTAGGCGAGGTACCCGCCAGACTCTGGTGGTACGGTCCTTGTGCGACACTCCTATTTCGCATCGGCGGCGGCCTAAGGAGCACAGCGGATGGGAAAGATGACCGGATCAGGGCTTGAGTCGCCGGGCCGACACTTGGAATGGATGCGTATCGCACTCCACTTTCCGGCTTTGGCCCTGCTCGCGGCGACTGCGCTCGATGCCCAGTCAGGCTGCCAGCTTGGGTCGTCTCCGGAATTCGGCGGTGTCATTGGTCGCACGGCCGAGGCTTCCGAGCCGTCTTCGCTCCCGGTTGCGAGGCCGGCCGAAGGAAGCCCGAACGTTGTCTACATCGTTCTGGACGACACCGGGTTCGGGGATCTTGGATGCTACGGAGCCGAAGTCTCGACTCCCAACATCGACGCGCTGGCGAACCGGGGCTTGCAGTTCACGAACTTCCAGTCGAAAGCCGTTTGTTCCCCCACTCGGGCGTCTTTGCTCACGGGCCGCAATGCACACTCGGTAGGCATGAAGGAGCTGCCCGGGGCCGACCAAGGGTATCCGCACACTCGCGGACGCGTCTCGCCGACGGCGGCGACCATCGCGCAGATCCTGAGCAGGAATGGCTACAGCACGTTTGCGGTTGGGAAGTGGCATTTAGTTCCGCCGGAGGACATGAAGGCGGGCGGGGACCGAACGCACTGGCCGTTGCAGAAGGGCTTCGACAGGTTCTACGGCTTCCTGTCCGGGTGGACCGACCAATACCGACCGGATTTGGTGGCCGATAACCATGCCATCCCGGCACCGCAACGTCCGGACTACCACTTCTCTGAGGACATCGTGGACCAAGCGATGGCCATGCTCGGAGGAAAGCAAGACTCCAACCCGGACAAGCCGTTCTTCTTGTATGTAGCGTTCGGAGCAACCCACGCTCCCATTCAGGTCCCCAAGCGCTACATCCAGAAGTATGCCGGGGTCTTTGACGATGGATGGGACGCAGTTCGCCAGCGGCGCTATCGGCGACAGCTGGAGCTTGGGGTCATACCCGACGGGTCGGTCCTGCCGCCACGCAACCCAGGTGATCCCGCTTGGCCGGACTTGACCGATAAGGAGCGTCGAGTGTACTCCCGGTTCATGGAAGCGTATGCCGGATTCACAGAGCACACCGACGACCAGATCGGCAGGCTTGTAGAGTTTCTCAAGCAGATCGGCGAGTTTGAGAATACTCTGATCGTGCTGATCTCGGACAACGGGGGCGCCCCCGAGGCGGGTGTCAAGGGCAACTTCGCTCGATCGTATAGAGACCGGACGACTGTCGACGAGATGTACGAGCGCCTCGACGAGCTCGGCGGTCCGAGCACGCAACCTCTTTACCCGAGGCCATGGGCAATGGTGTCGAGCACGCCATTCAGGTACTACAAGCTAGTGCTTGAGCCAAAACCCCTGTCACGACGGGCCCGGCGGCCCGCTGGT
>JAPPMC010000229.1 GCA_028819235.1 Bryobacterales bacterium | reverse complement strand
GCGTCTCAGCAGGAGCCCCGCTCGTGACTTATGGGGCAAGGGCAGCCTGCACCTGTCAATGGGGTGCAACCACTGCCTGGACCCCTCTTGCATGACCGGCTGCCCAACCCGGGCGTACACCAAGGACCCCCGCACCGGCATCGTCCTGCACGACGCTGACGCGTGCATCGGCTGCGAGTACTGCATCTGGAACTGCCCGTACAGCGTTCCCTCCTTCAACGACGAGCGCGGCGTGGTGGGCAAGTGCGACATGTGCCACGGCCGCCTAACCCAGGGAGATGCTCCGGCGTGCGTCAGCGCGTGCCCCTCGGAGGCGCTCGCGATCGAGATCGTGGACGTGGCCGAGTGGCGGCACAAGTACCGCGACGAGGCCAACGCGCCGGGCCTGCCCAGCGCCGAGGACACAATCTCCACCACGCGAATCACCCTCCCGAATGTCATGCCGACCCCGCCTGAGAAGACCGACCACCACCGTGTCCGCCCGGCCAAACCCCACTACTCGCTTGTGCTGATGACGGTGCTAACCCAGCTCTCGATCGCCGGCTTTGCGTCCGCTTGGCTGCTGAACCTCTTCGGAGGGACGGCGGCGGCTCCAGCCGCCGTCGTGACGCTGGCCCTCGGCCTTGCGGCGGTCGCCGCTTCGCCGCTCCACCTCGGCCGACCTGCCCTAGCCCCTTTGGCTATCCGCAACCTGCGGTCATCGTGGCTCAGCCGCGAGATTCTGGGGCTAAGCGCCTTCGGGGTGGCGGCCTCGGCCTATGCAGCCATGCTCGTGGCGGGGCTACCGGCAGCGAAGACGGCCGGTGCGGTCGCTTCGGCATTGGGCCTGTTCGCCATGTACGCGACGTCGCGGATCTACCTGGTCCACGGCCGCCCCTCGTGGAACAGCGCCCATACGGTGGCCGAGTTCTTTCTGACAGGCGCGATGCTCGGCCCGCTGCTGCTGGCGGCGCTGGGGGCCATGCCCGCCGATGTCCTGCATGGCAGCACCGCATGTGCGGCGATCGGCAACATCCTGGTGGAGATCTGGCGGTTCCTGCACTTCGTCCGCAGCGAGGACCACGAGCGACAGGCTACGGCGCGCCTCCTGTCCGGCCCCTTGGCGCGGCTTTTCCTGCTGCGGCTGGGCTTGGTCGCAGCCGGCGCAATCGTGCTTCCAGCGCGCGGCCTCCCCCTGGCGGGCTTCGCAATGGCCACAGCGGGAGCCCTGCTTGGGCGGTACCTGTTCTTCGTCAGCGTCGTGCCGAAGAATATGGCACTCCCGTTCCTGGAAAGGAGAGCCGCAGCATGAGCCTCAGGCGCCTCTTGGGTCTCGACACCCGCAAGGAGAAATACGCCTACGGGGACGATCCGGACCACGGCTACACGGCAGCCGCCAAGATTCCAGACCGGTGGGTGCCGACAACGTGCGGCTACTGCTCTGTAGGCTGCGGCATGCAGATCGGCGTCCGCGAGGGAATGGCGGTCGCCGTTCGGGGCGACGAACGGCATCCGGTCAATCTGGGCAAGCTGTGCCCGAAAGGGCTATCGGAACACTACTCGATCAGCGCAGCCAGCCGGGCCCGGCGACCACTCCTGCGCAGCCCGAGAGGACGTCTCGCGCCGGTCGGCTGGGACGAGGCGATCGGGGTCATGGTCGAACAGTTCCGGAAGGTGCAGGCCGAGCGCGGCCCCGCCGCGTTGGGCGTCGTGAGCACTGGACAGCTCGTGACGGAGGAGTTCTACGCCCTAGGCAAGCTCGTCCAGCTCGGTCTCGGGACGAACACGTACGACGGCAACACGACCCTTTGCATGGCCAGTGCCGTGGCCGGGTACAAGCGGTCGTTCGGAAGCGACGGTCCGCCAGGAGCATACGAGGACTTCGAGTGTGCGGACGTCGTCTTTCTGATCGGGGCGAATATCGCTGACAACCACCCCATTCTGTGCCACCGGCTGGAGCGCAACCCTCGCAAGACAGTGGTAGTGGCAGACCCGCGCGTGAGCAAGACTGCGCGCATGGCCGATTTGTACCTGCCACTGAAGCCCCGCTCGGACATCGCGCTGCTGAACGGTATGGCGCACATCCTGATCCGAGCCGGCCTGATAGACGTCGACTTTGTGGAGGCGCACACCTCGGGTTTCGGGGCGCTGAAGCGCCACTTGGAGAAGTACACGCCGGACCGCGTGGCATCGGTCACAGGCCTCGGCGAGGAGCAGGTCTACCGCGCGGCCCTGACCTACGGCAGGGCCAAGGCTCCCCTCCTGGCTTGGACGATGGGCGTGAACCATTCCACGAAGGGGACGGAGACGGTCAACACCATCAATAACCTCGCGCTGCTGACCGGCAACATTGGCCGCGCCGGCGCGTCGCCATTCTCGATCACCGGGCAATGCAACGCGATGGGGACGAGAGAGGCAGGGTTCACCGCCTCCATGCCGGGCTACCGCAAGTTCGAGAGCGCGGCCGACCGGCAAGAGTTGGCCAGGCTCTGGAACATCGACGCGGGCCGCTTCCCACGAGCTCGGGGACGTGCCTACCCTGACATCGTCGAGGCCTGTGTGAGAGGCGAGGTCCGCGCGCTGTGGGTGATAGCAACGAATCCCCTCGTTTCGTTCCCGAACGTGGACGTCCTCCGGCAGGGCTTTGACAGCCTCGACTTCCTGGTAGTTCAGGACGGCTTCCATCCCACTCCGACCACTGAGATCGCGGATCTCGTGCTTCCGGCAGCCGTCTGGGGAGAGAAAGAGGGGACCTACACCAACTCCGAGCGCAGGGTGAGCAAGGTCAACAAGGCCGTAGAGCCGCCGGGCGAGGCACGCCCGGACTTCGACATCTTCATGGCGGTGGCCGAGCGACTCGGCCTGCGAGACGAGCTTTACCCGGGCTGGACCGGACCCGAGGACGCGTTCGAGGAATGGTGCCGCGTGTCCGCCGGCCGGCTGTGCGACTACTCCGGGCTGAGCTACGAACTGCTCGAGAAGCACCAGGGCGTGCAGTGGCCCTTCGGCCCCGAGGCAGCGGAAAGGGCGAACGGCGTGAGGCCGCCGACGAGCCGGCTGTACGAGGACGGGCAGTTCCAGACAAGGGACGGAAGGGCTGTCCTGTTTGCCGTGGAATGGGAACCCTACCCTGAACAGCCCACCAGGAAGTACCCCTTAGTCCTCAACACGGGGAGGACGGTCGAGCACTGGCACACGCGGACCAAGACAAGGGAAGTCGAGATCCTCGAGCGCATGTCACCCTCGGCATGGCTGGAGATGAACCCGCGCGACGCCCGTAGTCTTGGTCTGAAGCCGCACGACCGGGTGACTGTGGAGTCGCCGCGCGACCAGATCGAAGACCTGGAACTGAGGATCACTGAAATCGTGGCCCCCGGCCAGGTCTTCATGCCATTCCACTACGAAGAGAAGAACTCAAACCGGCTGACGCAGAGCGCCTTCGATCCGATCTCTCGGGAACCGAACTACAAGCAGGCGGCAGTCCGGGTTGTCAGGAGCGGTCCCAGAACGGCCCGCTAGGCACAGCGCCCCGCCCAGTCTGACCGGGGCTCGTGCCGGACCAGGTTGTCCGGCTTTCCAGAGACAGAGGCGATTGCCGCCGCCCGCGGGCCATCCGCGAGCGTAGCCGGGCCCGCCCTGCCGGCCCGGCCTCAGAGAGGAGAGAAAGCATGGACTTTAGGGGAAAGGCGACCAAGATCAGCCTGTTCAACTTCAGCACGGTGCCCATGCGGACCTTCCACATGACGTGGTTCGCATTCTTCCTGTGCTTCTTCGGCTGGTTCGGCATCGCGCCGCTGATGGCGGTGGTGCGGGAGGACCTGGGCCTGACAAACGAACAGATCGGGAACACGGTCATCGCCTCCGTCGCAATCACCGTGGTCGCGCGTCTGGCCGTGGGCTGGCTCTGCGACCGGATCGGGCCCCGCAAGGCCTACACCTGGCTGCTGGCGCTTGGGGCCATCCCGGTGATGTCGGTCGGGCTGGCCGACAGCTACGAGACCTTCCTCCTGTTCCGCCTGGCGATCGGCGCGATCGGGGCGTCGTTCGTCATCACCCAGTACCACACGTCGGTCATGTTCGCGCCCAATGTGGTGGGGACTGCCAACGCGACCACCGCCGGATGGGGCAATCTCGGCGGCGGCGTGACCCAGATCGCAATGCCGCTGCTGTTTGCGGGCGTCGTGGCCGTCGTCGCGGACGAAGCGCTGGGCTGGCGCCTGGCAATGGTCGTTCCCGGCCTGGCCCTGGTGGGGGCTTCGGCGCTGTACTGGAATCTCACCAAGGACTCTCCCGACGGAAACTACGACGGCCTGCGCTCGACGGGCGAGATCGCGGGCGCCAAGACTGCCGACGGGGCATTCCTGAGAGCTTGCGCCGACCGGCGGGTCTGGGCGCTGTTCGTTATCTATGGGGCGTGCTTTGGCGTAGAGCTGACCATCAACAACATTGCGGCCCTCTATTTTCACGACAACTTCGGCCTAGGTCTCACGGCCGCTGGCCTAGTCGCAGGCCTGTTCGGCCTGATGAACGTCTTCGCGCGAACCCTCGGAGGCATCGTGGGAGACCGCTGCGGCCTTAGGTGGGGCCTGCGCGGCCGGGTGTGGTTCCTTGGAACCGGCCTGTTCCTCGAAGGGGCGGCTCTGATGCTCTTCTCGCAGCAGGCCACATTGCCCTTGGCCATCGGCACGCTGATCCTATTCAGCCTTTGCGTGCAAATGTCCGAGGGTGCCACGTATTCGGTCGTGCCATTCGTGAACCGCAAGGCCCTCGGGGCGGTTTGCGGCATCGTTGGCGCGGGAGGCAATGCGGGAGCGGTGGCAGCTGGCTTCCTGTTCAGGTCCGCGGGCATGGCATGGCCGCAGGCCTTGCTGGTCCTAGGTGCTGCGGTCGTGGGCGTGTCCGCGCTGGTCTTCTTCGTGCGCTTTTCGAAGGCCGACGAAGCGGCCGCGGCGCTCGAGACCAGCACCCGGCTCGCCGAAGCGGGAGCGCAACCGCTGCCGAGGGCGGCCTAGGAGCATGTAGGCCGGCAGACCGAGCCAGTCGTAGCATGGAGTGCGATGACCGACGGACAGCGCACACGTCTCCGGACCAGCCACACAGCCAAGGTCTGCGCAATGCTCCCACTCTGTGTGCTCCTGGCCGCCAGCCAGCTTGCGGCGGAAGAACGAGTGATCAGCCACGCGGAGCTCACCGACAAGCTCTCGGGCTTCTGGACCGGCCAACTCTTGGGCAACTACATCGGCTTTCCGTTCGAGAACAAGTATGTCGATGACCCGGTCCCGGTTCTGGTGGATCGCGTCTACACCGCGGACTACGACGGAGATCCGGACCTTGAGATAAATCGGCGGGACCGCCGAGGCCACATTCCGGTCCTCGCCAGCGCTCTCCGAGGCGCATTCAGCGACGACGACACGGACATCGAGTTCGTGACGCTGCATGCGGTTTAGAAGTACGGGCTCGACCTGACGTATCCGGAGATCACACAGATGTGGAAGACCCACATCAATGACTTCATATGGGTCGCGAACCGCGAGGCACGGAATCTGATGGAACAAGGGCTGGTGGCGCCCGACACGGGGCGGAAAGAGAACAACAAGGGGCTCATATACGTGAGTGGCGAAACACCATGCATGCGATTCAGGAGCAGCGCACGGCCCAGCAGCCTACATTGACGCTTGGACGGCGAGAACCCCGCCCGCCAAATTGTGATTATCGGCGTCAAGATGCAGGTTGTGGACACAATACAGAACGTGCATACATCATCCAAGAGGATTACATCCTATAATGATGAAAGTGAGGGCGCACACCACGATCCTTGCCCGCTGCAAGCTGACGCGCGCAGGCTACCAGCGCATGTTCCAGATTCGGCGGTCGCTGAGCTGGCTCTACAACCAAGCCTTGGAGCAGCGCAAGACCGCGTGGGAGTCCGACAAGAAGAACGTCAGCTATTTCGACCAGTGCCGGCGCTTGACGCTACTGCGCCGGGAAGACCCGCAGGGCCTGGGAGCCATCGCCCTCGGTCCGCAGCGCGGGATGCTGAAGCGACTCGACGAGGCGTTCCAGGCGTTCTTCAGCAGGCTGAAGGCAGGGCAGGATCCCGGATATCCGAGATTCAAGCCGCTCAGCCGCTGCGTCACGATAGACGTGACGCAGCTCGGACCGCGCATGGTTCGCAAGCAGGGCCAGCGCTACGTGATCCGCATCAGGGGCTTCCCTCGCATCGAGTGTTTCCCCAGCCGGGAACTTCCCGGCGGTCACAGGCTGAAGTCTTTGCGGCTCACGCTGCGGGGTCGGCGCTGGGAAGCGTCGCTGGCCTACGCAGTGCAGAAGCAGGCCCTGCCGTCGTGCACTCGGGCGGTCGGCGTGGATCTGGGAGTCCGCAAGCGCATGACGCTGTCGAACGGTGCGGTGCACGCGGGGCACCGGCGCGACTGGCGGGAGATTCGGCGGCTGAAGCGCAAGGTCTCGCGCTGCAAGCGGGGGTCCAAGAATCGGCGCAAGGCCATGGCGCGGCTCGCGCGCTTCTGGCGCCGGGAGTCTGTTCGGGAGCGCAATGCTTGCCACCGGGCAACCACCGGCATCATCCGCAAGCATGGGCTGGTCGCAGTGGAACGGCTGAGGGTCGCCAACATGACCCGCTCGGCCAGGGGAACCAAGGAGGAGCCGGGCAAGAACGTTGCACAGAAAGCAGGTCTCAACCGGGAGATACTGAGCCAGAACTGGTCTCTGCTTCGCAATCAACTCCAGTACAAGGCAGCATGGGCTGGGCGGGAGTATGTGGAGGTTGACCCGAAATTCACTTCGAGAGATTGCCATAGATGCGGCGCGCGGAACGATCCGGGCCAATCCGAGACCTACGAGTGCCGCGCCTGTGGACTTGTGACGGATCGCGATGTCAACGCCGCGATCAACGTTTTGGCGGCTGGGGTTCTTGCCGCCGGAGCGTCAACGTGGGCCGCTGGGCCGTGCGTCGCTCCAGAACCGTATACATAGTGTTTCGCCACTCATGTATAGAAGCCCCAACAACAAGCACTGGTTTCAGATCGATCCGCAGCTTGTCAACGAGATTTGGAGCGCGTTCTATCCCGGCATGACGGCAAAGGCCGCAGAGCGTGCCCTGTGGGGTGCCCGCATCACCAATGACGACTGGGGGACACACCCAACGATCGCCTACGGTGTGATGATCAGCGCTGCCTTCTTCGAACCAGACGTGAACAGGCTGGTCGCCACGGCTGTCGAGGCGGTCCCGGACGAGGGGCCTCTTGCCGAGGGCATACGTGACGTGGTCCGGTGGCACTCGCAGCACGAGGACTGGCGCGATACCCGAAAGCGGATTCACGACAAGTACTACGCGTACAGGAAGGGCACCTACGAAGCGCCGGTGAGCGTGGTGTCGTCCTTGGTGAACGGGCTCACAGGGGTCATGGCCGTGCTCTACGGCGAGGGCGACTACATGAAGACCGTCGGCATCGCCACGTTGGCCGGCTATGACTGCGACAACCAGGCGGCTACGACGGGTGGCCTGATCGGCGTGCTGAACGGTCTCTCGGGCATGGGGGAACGAGCGCTCCGGCTGACGCGGGAGCTTCCCGCGTGGACCACGTGGGACAAGCCGTTCAACGACCAATACGTCAACATCACCCGGGACGAAGTGCGGCTCCGGACGCCGATAGGCGAGATTGTCGACAGAATCGCGGCGGTCGCCAAGAAGGCGATCCTCGAGCACGGCGGCCGGATGGAAGTGCGGGATGGCGAGGTGGTCTACGTCGTTCAGAGCGACCTGTAGGCG
Organism: Bryobacterales bacterium; assembly: GCA_028819235.1. Taxonomy (GTDB): domain Bacteria; phylum Acidobacteriota; class Terriglobia; order Bryobacterales; family UBA6623; genus VXMF01. The sequence continues at coordinate 8,272 of JAPPMC010000229.1, read as the reverse complement.
TAGGTCTCCTCGCCACGGGCTCCCGGCCTCAATTGGATCGTTACCAGCCGCAGCAGCCGTGTCTCGCTGCGCCCGCCTCCAGCCCGTCGTTCTGGTTTCGGGCCGCTGACGGCCGCCCGCATCTGGCCCGATCGGCAGGTCGGCAACACGCACAGGCATGACACCGCGCACGAATCGGGAGCCTCTATCCCGGATCGGAGAGGTCGCGAGCAAGCGAGCCCGCCTGAGCGGCTGGAGTGCTAGCCACCGATTGGGTGACGCTGACTCCGGGGAAGGTCGTCGAAACGCCAGAAACCCATCAGCAAGCGATGCCAGACCCCGAGATCTTCCAGTAGCTCGTAGCGCCCCTCGCTCTTGAGGAGCTCGTTGTGGCAATGCCTGTTCAGGGCTTGGTAGGTTGCTGGCTCATCCATCTCGATTTCAAGCCGCCTACCTTCTAACTCATCGAGCACCTTGTCATTGAGTTCTGCACGCAGAAACTCTCTTTCCAGCCTGATGAAGCGACGGTACAGGTCAAAGTGGAGCGAGGCCTTAGCGGTCGGTCCGTAAACGAGACTGATCGAAGCCAGCACGGTAATCCCCACTGGCGCAAGTGATCCGAACAGCTCCGCGCCCATAATGTCGACAAACAGGTTGAGAACCGATCCAGACCCCAAGACGAGAATCAAAAAGCTGATGAACGATTGCGTTGAGATGTAGTGCTGGCGCCGGTAGCTGTGGTACCGGACAGACCTCCTGATCCCGAAAAGCAACTTGTACCGCCTCGTGGCAAGATGCTCGACATTCGGTCTATGTGTTGCGTCTGGCATCATTTGCTGTCCTTGCGTTCCGGCGGGGGCGGAGGGGGCGGGTCATTGTCTCGAACGCCTGAGTGTTGACCTGTATTGATGCCCCGGAATTGCTCCGGACCCTCCGGCGAGCGACCCTTGGTCGGTGCTTGGCGGGGCGGGGTCGACTGCCTAGGCCCTTTCCTTGATTCGTCCGCCACGATCGCTTGATCGATTAGATTGTACAACCCAACATGCAGGGACGGTACCGATCTGGAGTCTAGTCGGCCCCAACTGAGCATGGAATCCTCTATGTCTAGGAATCGGCCCCTTCAGCGATGTCGCGGCAGCGCCGAGTGTGCGTCCCGAGAATCACGGTCGGCGGCTTCCGGCGATTCTGGCCGATCCGAAATCGTAGGGGCGTGGTGGTATTGGGGGCTCGCAGCACCGTCGGCATCACGGCTTGACCTGCGTCCCGGGAAACATACGGCGGAGTCCTCTGGCGCAGGATCCCAAGTGGTCAAGACGGGCGCGCAACGCGAAGCGCCAAAGACCCCTGCCATTCGACTCGACGGGCCGATGCCGGCACATGCGGTAGAGGCGACGGGTCAGAGGTCAGCGTTCGAAGTCAACCCCCTTCAAGTGGGGCGTACGCGTGGAAGACCCCCAAGATGCGCCGGTGCGGCCGCGCTTCAAGTCACTGGTTGAGGACGGCCAAGGCTAGGCCGTAGTCGTGCGGTGCGGAGTGCTCCCCTCCTTAGGCGGCTTGGTGGTGGTGAACAGCAGCGGCAACCGGAGGCAACGGGAGCGGAACTGCGGGCCTAGCAGGAGTGCAGGCTTCCCCGTGTTCTGGCCTCGGGCGATCTCGACCGTCGATTGGATTCAGGACATGCCTGAACCGTGCCCCAAGCGCGCAGCCAGAGGCCGCATTGCCGTAGCGTCGGCAAGGAGCAACAGGGATTGTGTCGCCGACAGCCTCCTCGCAGGGGACGGCAGAAGTCGTTCCGCGACAAGGACCTCGCTCAGTCGTGGAAGGAACGGCTGCCTTCCAGCCTCAGTGCGTGTACTGCTGGGGCAGGGGCCCCTCCTCGAGCATCTGCCGATCCCAGATCTGGCCTTCGCGCGTATAGGTCGCCAGCTCGAAGTCTTGGGTCAGCTCCAACGCGTCGACGGGGCAGGCGTCCTCGCACAGCCCGCAGAACATGCAGCGCGAGAGGTCATAGGTGAAGTTCGTCAGATCCTTGCGCTTTGTGACCTTATTGCGCTCCGAGGTCACCACGATCAGCTGCTCCGGGCAAGCCAAGGCGCAAAGGTTGCAGGAGATGCAGAGCGTCTCGGATGTCTCAGGATGGTTGTTCAGGCGAGGCGCGCCGCGATAGCGCTCCGCGACCGGCGGCCGCGTCAGGGGGTACTGCTCGGTGACCACCTTCGATGGCTTCTGGTTCTTGAAGGTCGTCCACAGGCCCTTCAGGAGGTCCGTCAGGAGGAAGGTCTTGATGAGGTTGGCCATTACACCCTGCCTTGATTATTGCACCGTTTCGGCCAGCTAGCCACGCACCAAGAGCTGTACGATGCCGTTGACGATCAAGCCACCCATGCTGAGCGGGATCAGCCACTTCCAGCCGACGTCCATCAGTTGGTCGTAGCGGAATCGCGGGAACGTTCCGCGGTACCAGATGAACAGGTACACCATCACCGCCAGCTTGAACAGGAACCAGAACAGCCCGATCACCGCCTCATTGGCCGCCGGCAGCAGGAATAGGCCGCCGACCGCCAAGAAGCCCAATCCCAGCGCCAGCATCAGCAGCCGGAAGCCGTTGATCACCTGGCGCGGCACTCCCTTTAGGCAGCCCAAGCCCATGACTGCAAAGAGCGCCGCCGGGAATGCCGTGTTCAGCGGCATCTCAAGCCACGCCACGTTGGGGAAGGGCCGCAGCCAGCCGCCGAAGAACAGCGTCACGCCCAGGGAGCTGATCACCACGATGGCGGCGTACTCAGCCAAGAAGAACAGCGCCCAGCGGAAGCCCGAGTACTCCGTGTGGAAGCCGGCAACCAGCTCCGACTCGGCCTCGGGGAGGTCGAACGGCGCCCGGTTGGTCTCTGCCGTTCCGGCGATGATGAACAGCACGGTCGGGACCAGCATCAGCCCGTAGTTGTCGAATGCGCCCCACACGCCGCGCTCGAGCTGCGAATGGATGACGCCCTGCATCGAGAGCGTGCCGGCGCACATGATGGCGGTCACCGTCGCAAAGCCCAGCGGCACCTCATAGCTGACCATCTGCGCGGCCGCACGCAGCGAGCCCATCAGGGAGTACTTGGAGTTCGCTGACCAGCCGCCGAGGATGATGCCGAGCGCGCCGATGGATGACATCGCCAGGATGAAGAGGATTCCGATGTTGACGTCCGCCACGAAGAACCTGTCGCTGAGCGGCAGCACGGCGAAGGCGGACAGGGCGGTGAACGTTGACACGACCGGCGAGAGCCAGAAGATCCAGCGGTCGCTCTTGGCCGGGATGATGTCCTCCTTGATCATCAGCTTGAGGGCGTCCGCGAGCGGCTGCAGCACGCCGTAGGGACCGACGCGCATTGGGCCCAAGCGCACCTGGAGGTCCGCCAGCACCTTGCGCTCCGCCAGCACGATGTAACCTGCGACCAGCGGGAAGACGAGGATGATCACCACCGTCATCACGATGGAGGGCAGGTAGGGGTTGGCGAGCAGTTGTTCCATTCCGGCTCCTAGCGGTCCACTTCGCCCAGCACGATGTCGATGGTGCCAATGATGGCAACCACGTCGGCCACCAGCGATCCGCGGCACATCTTGTCCAGCGCGGCGAGGTTGACGAACGACGGCGGACGGACGCGCACGCGGTAGGGCTTGAGGGAACCGTCGCTGACCACGTAGTAGCCCAGCTCGCCCTTGGGGGCTTCGATCGACACGTACGCCTCTCCGGGCGGCGGCTTGATGACCTTTGCGACCTTGCCCTTGATGGGCCCGCTCGGAAGTGCGTCGACCGCCTGCCGGATGATCCGGCAGGACTGCTCCATCTCACGCATGCGAACGATGTAGCGGTCGAAGGTGTCCGCGCCCTCTCGGGTGGGGATCTCGAAGTCGTATTTCTCGTACCCGCAGTACGGCTGGGCCTTGCGCAGGTCCCAAGCCACCCCGGCCGCACGCAGCAGCGGGCCGGTCACGCCATAGGCCTTGCAGTCCTCAGCGGTGAGGATGCCGACGCCCGTCGTGCGCTTGACCCAGATGCGGTTGCCCGTCAGAAGGTCGTGGTATTCCTTGACCTTCTCCTCCATCAGGTCGCAGAACGCCACGCAGTCCTTCTCAAACGTGTCGTAGGTCTCGTATTGCAGCCCACCGATGCGGAAGGCGTGCGTGGTCAGCCGAGCACCGCAGTACTTCTCGAAAATCTTTAGGACCTCCTCGCGCTCGCGGAAGCACAGGAACACCGGCGTGATGGCCCCAATGTCCAGGGCGTGGGTGCCCAGCCAGAGCAGGTGGGAGGCGACGCGGTTGAGCTCGGTAAGGATCACGCGCACGCACTGCGCCCGCTCGGGAATCTCCACGTCCAGCAGCTTCTCGACCGCCATGCAGTAGCCCAGCCCGTTTGAGACGGCCGCCACGTAGTCCATACGGTCAACGTAGGGCGCGAACTGCTGGTAAGTGCGGTCCTCGGCGATCTTCTCCACGCCCCGGTGCAGGTAGCCGATCACGCAGTCCGTGCCCAGCACGGTCTCGCCGTCCAACTTGAGGATCACCCTCAGCACCCCGTGCGTTGATGGGTGCTGGGGGCCCATGTTGAGCACCAGCTCGTTGCTGTCCAGGAAGGTGTCGCCGTCTACTGACGCAGGTTCCAGGGTTGTGGCGGCCATCACTGTGCGCTCTCGATCTTGAGGTTCTCGCGGACCCACGCTCCGTCCTGCTGCAGGATGCCGTACTCCTTGCGGAGCGGATACCCGTCCCATTCATCGGGCATCAGGATTCGCCGCAGGTCCGGGTGGCCTTCGAAGCGCACCCCGAACATGTCAAACGCCTCACGCTCTAGCCAGTCGGCGGAATTGTAGAGGCCGGTGACGCTCGGCACGGCCTCGCCATCCGCGGCCGTGGTCTTCACCCGAATGCGCTCGTTGGCGGCGAACGAGTACAGGATCCAGACAATGTCGAACGGGCGCTCGCGCTTCGGCCAATGCACGGCGGTGACGTCCACTAGGTAGTCGAAGCCGTGGTCGTCCCTGAGACTGGCAAGCACTCCTGCCGCGGAGGGCAGGCCCACCGTCAGCAGCTTCTGGCCGCCGAGCAGGACTGCGCCCTCGATCCCGTCCCCGAAGCGCTCCTTGATGGCTGCCGGCAGCGAGCCCTCCCAAGGTGCTGACGGCATCACCGCCGGCTTTTTCCGCCGACGGACCCGAGTCCGGCGAGTCCGGCGAGTCCGGCGGATCGGCCGACGCTTGCGGGGCTTCCTTGGCGGGCGGGGAGTGTCAGGCATAACCGCGGAAGTGCTCTCTCAGTGGGCCCTATGGGCCCTTGCTCTAGTGGAACACAGCACGTCGGCCCTGCGCAAACTTCGGTTCTCCAGGCTCCGACGCGGCCCCAGGAGGGTCAGGAGGGAGCGAGTTCCGTTGGGTCTGCGTCCGTGCAAGAGTGGCCTTCCGGAGTGCGCATGGGGACCTTGCATCGGTCTTTCTCAGCGGGACCCGCACGGTAGATCGCGCACGACAAAGCGGCACGCCGGCCCACCCTCCGGTGGAAGACGGGAAGGGGCTGCCGGACGAATCCGCGCGGCGCAAGGAGTCGGCCGGTATCGGCAGCATCCGGCGGCAGCGTGGCCTTCTCGGTGTCGTCCTAGTGCCATTGGCGGGCATCGTTCACCAGACAGGCAATGTACCTTCGCGAAGCAGGATTCGCACCGACGCCGAGTTGATCCCCGGCATCACCAAGGGCGCTCTCGAGGGCCATCCCAACCTCGACTAGTTGCGTCGATTCTGTTGGCGCGATAGACACGTCGCGGACCACATTGGCGCCTTCCACGAGACCCTCCAGAACCTTGGCGGTAGGTTGCGGTCGCGCCTTGCCTAGGTCAGTTTGCTGTCCGCGGATCGGTCTAGGAGCAGTAGTTGCAACCGGATGCGCTTCCGTCACCCGCTATCGCACCACATGGCCCCGGCCCGTCCGGGGCGCCAGACAGCTCCGCCAGCGAGCATGCTGTGGCTATTTGCGCTCTGGGCGAGGAGGCGGCCGATCATGAGGGTTCGCCAACTTGCCTGCCACGGGCAGAGCAGGACTCCTTGCCCTCATTCCCGAACAGCACCCTGCAAATAGGGGGAAATGCAAAGCACTGGAGTCTGTTGGATTCGACCCACCGTGCCGAGAGTGCAGTCCAGCTTCCGTGCCGGTCGACTTGCTCGTGGTGCTCCCAGCCCAGCCGACGGTCGTCGTAGGGCGAGACTCGGCGGGACATTCCGTTAACTCCTGAGCAGGCGCGCCAGCTGGCTCCATGAGCAATCTGTGCGGCGATGCATTGGGGGAACTGCCCGTAGCCTCTCCACGTTAGACTCAAGCTGCGGCAGCCACGCAGGATGGGTTTCGTTGGTTCTAGCAGTCGGCTCCCGATTGGCGTCCAGACCTTCAGCGAGATTCGAAAGAACAACCTCTACTACGTGGACAAGACTCCGTTCGCGTTGAAGCTCGCACAAGAGGGCAAGCACTACTTCCTGTCACGCCCGAGACGGTTTGGCAAGAGTCTCTTCCTCACGACCCTCATGGAGCTGTTTCAGGGCAGCCGGGATCTGTTCGAGGGTCTCGCCGCTCATGACCGTTGGGACTGGTCCATGCGCCGCCCAGTCGTTCGGTTGTCCTTCGGTGCTGGCAACTTCCACACTCTTGACGGAGCGCACAACACCGTCTCCCGGCAACTGCGGTCATACGAACGCCGGGCCGGGATCAAGCTGTGCGCAACTGACGGGCCGAACCGGTTTGCCGAGTTGCTGGAAGAGCTGCACGTCCGCAACGGGTGCCGCGTGGCCGTATTCGTCGACGAGTACGACAAACCCATCAGCGACGCGCTGCGCGAGCCGGACTTGGCACGGGCGAACCGCGACTACCTGCGGTCCCTGTACGCGACGATCAAGGACTGCGACGAACACGTGTGCTTCAGCTTCCTGACAGGCGTCACCAAGCTTTCCAAGGTCAGTCTCTTCTCTGGTCTGAACAATCTCCGCGACATTACGTTGAATCCGGCTTATTCGTCCATTTGCGGGTACACCGAGAGCGACCTCGATACGGTCTTTGCCCCCGAACTCGAGGGCCTCGACCGTGACCGGGTCCGCGAGTGGTACAGCGGCTACTCCTGGGGCGGAAACGAGAGGGTCTACAACCCCTTCGACGTGCTTCTGCTGCTGACGGACCGTGAGTTCAAGCCTTGGTGGTTCGAGACGGGCACGCCGCAGCTTCTGGTCGACACACTCGTCGAGCGCGGCGTGACCGCGGCCGATCTAGGCCGAATGCACGCCGATGACCAGCTCCTGTCCGCGTTTGAGATTGGCGCAGTCTCCACCCAGGCCCTTCTGTTCCAAACTGGCTACCTCACGCTGACGGGGTGCGTCCGAGACAAGGACGGCGAGCGGTCCTACCGTCTCGGCTACCCCAACCGATCCGTGCGCACCAGCCTCAACCGACACCTGCTGACCGCCCTGGTGCCAGCCATGGCCGAACGGATACCACTGTGGGGAAGGCGGTTCAAGGGGCACTTGGCCTCAGCCGATTTCGTGGGCCTGGAGCAGGACCTCCGCATCTTCTTGGCGAGCATTCCCCACGACTGGCACCGCAGGAACAAGATCGGCTCCTACGAGGGCTACTATGCCACCGTCGTCCTGTCACTGTTTGCTGGACTCGGGCTGGACGTCCGGGCCGAGGAGAGTATTGGCTCAGGACGGCTTGATCTGGTCCTGCGGATCAGGGGGCGGATTCTACTGTTCGAGTTCAAGATCCTGGAGCGCTCGGGCCCCGGCGCGGCCCTTGCCCAACTCAAGGCGCGCGGGTACGCGGCCAAGTTCCTCGGCGAGGGCAAGCCCGTGCATCTGGTGGGTGTGGAATTCAGCGCAGAGTCCCGCAGTGTGACCCGCATCGCGTCCGAGCAGGCCTGACCCGACACACCTCTCGGGCCCTGCCTCGCTGGAGACTTACCAGATCGACGTTCCGAATGGCGGACTCGCGGCGAAAGCAGTTCCAAGAACAGACTGGCCCCCTCCTTCACAGCGACCTACCGATACTGGCTGAGCGGCGGGAGCGTCAGGCATCGGGACCCTCGGGCAATCGAGGAGCGCGGCTGAGCCGTTTCCGGCCGCACCCGCATCGGATGACCGACAACGATCGGCGGGAGCGGACCGAGAGAGCCGACGGCCGGAACAGCAGCCGTCCAGCCCGGAAGGGGAGGGAGGAGGTGATTAGCTGGTGCTTGCGCCAAAACCCTTCGTGCTCCTTATATATGGGCAAACCGGAC
>JAPPMC010000141.1 GCA_028819235.1 Bryobacterales bacterium | reverse complement strand
CACCCACCTCGACCCTCCACCCCTAGGCCCGCCACGTCGCGCTCGAACGTTTACGCATAGGCCGGGCCGACCTGTCCGTGCGGGCCTTTGGCCAAGTGTACGTATTCGAATTCAAGATGCAGGGTCGTGGGGGCGCCCTGGCCGCGCTGGCCCAACTGAAGGCGCGCGGCTACAAGGAAAAGTACCGGAGCTTGGGGGAGCCGATCCACTTGGTAGGCGTGGATTTCAGTCCCAGAACGCGGAACGTCACGGAGTTTGAGGCTGAGACGATCGGAGGGAAGAGGGTCAGCGAGGTGCAGTGCATTCAGCGACCGTGACCCTGAGAAGAAGAGATTCGGGTTCCAACTGAGGTGAGACGCCGCGCCTAGGAGGCCGTGAAGCGCCCCGGGGCCTGCGTTCGGTTCTCGCGCGTTGCCTGACCGTATCCAAGGGGGATTATACCGATGGCTTGACAGCCGACCGGCACGGTTCTGGAGCGACGCACGGCCCACGTTGGCGCTCCGGCGGCAGTAACCCCAGCCGCCAAAGTGTTGATCGCGGCGTTCACGTCGCGATCCATCGCAAGCCCTCAGGCACGGCACTTGTAGGTCTCCGACCCTCCCAGCGGATTCCTCGCGTGGCACGGATGGCAGTCTTGCGATGTGTACTTGGGGTCGGCTTCTGCGTACTCTCGCCCGGCCCATTCTGCCTTGTACTTGAGTTGGGACCGCAGCATCTACCAATTCTGGCTCAGGATTCCCCTGTTGAGACGTGCTTTCTGGGCAACCTGGCTGCCCGGTTCATCCTCCGTCCCCTTCGCGGAACGGGTCATGTTCGCAACCTTGAGGCGCTCGACAGCCACCAGCCCGTTCTCGCGGATGATGCTCGACTCAAGACGCTGGTAGCAGGACAGGATGTTTCGGTCGATACCGTGAGCGTCGACTGCGGAAGCCCTGGATCCGGCGGCTTGTTTTGCTTGGCTCACGGCTTGGGCGGTTCTTGTGGACCGCGGCAGAGTCAGGACACCAGCGCGAGGCCACGCCGACCACTGCCTTCTCGAACCAGCCGGCACATCACTCAACAAAAATGTTGACAGCAATCTCGTTGAATAGAACGCAAGGTCCTAGCAGATGCAACACGGAACTCCAATGAGATCAAGCACCGGCCGCTCGGTGACCAAGCAGTACGGCGTCGGAGGCGTCTGGACAGGTAGTGGCTGTCGAGGGCTGAGACGGCGCGTGGCAATTAACCGGATTGTACGGAGTCAGGGCACCTCTACGAAGCGCGAACGGCAGCGGACCAAACCGATGCTCCAATAGCGGGGTCAATGTTGGGGCCAGCCCCTTCGCCTCGCCCTGATCGATGAGTTCCTGTTCAGCCTGCCCAACCACGGCCTCACCCCTTCCCAGTCTGGCCTGCTGGGTCACCAGCCGCAGTATTGGTACGCGTCCGCCCCAATACGCCCATGGCCTACACCACCACCTGTTTCCCACGGGGATTATCAAGGTGGGTTGACTAGCTCGCCAGTTGTCCACTTACGCTTGAGTGCCGAATACTGGATTCAGTGATAGGCCATACAACAGTATTGGGGCGCTGCAAGCTGTCCTCGGCAGGCTATGCCCGCATGTTTCAGATCCGGCGGCAACTCAATTGGCTGTACAACCATGCCCTCGAACAGCGCCGTGACGCGTGGAAGCCCGAAGGGAAGTCTGTCACGCTTTAGGACCAGTACAAGGCGCTGACCGCGCTGCGGCGGGAAGACCCGCACGGCATGGGAGGCGTCGCCGTCGGTCCGCAGCGGGGAATGCTGCGACGGCTCGATCTTGCGTTCAAGTCGTTCTTCAAGCGGGTGAAGGCGGGGAAGACGCCGGGATTCCCCCGCTTCAAGCCGCTGTCGCGCTGCGTGACGATTGACGCCACCATTGTTGGCTCGCGCATGATCCGCAAGCAGGGCTCCCGCTGCGTGATTCGCATCAAGGGCTTCCCCCGAATCGAGTGCTCCCCCTCGGGGGGTGCCCGCCGGCCATCGCTTGAAGTCCCTGCGGCTCACCCTTTGCGGCAGGCAATGGGAAGCGTCGATGGTCTATGAGGTCGATAAGCAGCTGCTCCCGCCATCGGTGAAGGCCGTCGGCATTGCCCTTGGAGTCCGCAAGCGCATGACGCTGTCGGACGGCACGATGCACGGCGGGCACAAGCGCGACTGGCCGCGGATCCGGAGGCTGCAGCGCCGGGTCGCAAGACGCAAGAAGGCCAGCGCGGGGAGGCGCAAGGCCGTCGCCGGCCTGGCCCGATGCCGGCGCCGGGAGTTCGTGCGCCAGCGCAACGCAATCCACCGCGCCGCGACCCGCATGATCCGAGACAACGGACTGGTGGCGGTCGAGCGCCTCAAGGTTGTCAACATGACCCGTTCCGCCAACGGAACGGATGGCGAGCCGGGCAGGCAGGTTGCCCAGAAAGCAGGTCCCAACAGGGAAATCCTGAGTCAGAATTGGTCGCTTCTGCGGTCCCAACTCAAGTACAAGCCAGAGTGGGCCGGGCGTGAGCACGTGGAAGTCGACCCGAATTACACTTCGCAAGACTGCCATCGCTGCGGTTGCCGGAACAATCCCGGCAGGTCCGAGACCTACCGCTGCAGGGTGTGCGGGCTTGTTGAGGATCGCGACGTCAACGCCGCGATCAACATCTTGGCGGCCGGGGTTCTTGCCGCCGGAGCGTCAACGTGGGCCGGTAGGTCGTGCGTCGCTCCAGAACCGTACCGTGGTGTCAACCCATTGGCATAAGCCCCTTTCCCACGATCTGAACCGTCCGGCAGTACCGCCAGCCCCCGGGTATCACCCGCAGCTTCTCCGCATACCTGCACCTGTGCGAGTAGCGCAGCGCAACCAGGCCCGCCCGCGCCGCCCTCTTGCTGGCGCTGGACGTGCTGGTCCCGTTTGGGGCCCCGGTGGCGCTGCTGCACACGCCGAGAACAGGCCGGACTGGCTGGCCGGCACCCGAGCCTCAGAGCAATCGGTGAATGTAACGCGTCGTGAAGCAGTTTCGGCCGTATGCTCCAAGCAGGGTCAGTCCGGACTCAGCCGAGGAAGCGCAGCAGCGTGATGAGCAGGGCCAGCAGTGTGAACCCGAGGCCTACCATCCAGCGGAGCGAGACGAACTGGGCGGTCTGGGCGTCGATCTTGGTGTTCTGAGCATCGAGTCTGGAGTTCTGCGCGTCAAGTCTGGAGTTCTGCGCGTCGAGCTTGGACTCGAAGCGTTCGCCCTGCGCGTCGAGCTTGGACTCGAAGCGGGCGATGAGGTTGGCGGCGGCCATGTTCCCGATCTCCTGAGTGCAAAGTATACGCGCCCCCGGGCTCCATCTTCAAGCCCAAGAGCAGGTCGAAGAGGCGCTTGGAGTCTGGCTGCGGCGGTGGGGAATCGGGCATCAGGGGCTCCTTTATACCAGCGGGGCGAGATCCGCATTCACGGCGTCGCACTCGGATGGGAGGCCGGCGATCCGGCCAGCGCCGCTGCTGCAGTCTGGCCGACCAGGTTGCGGACCTACTCGAGGGCATTGTATGCCCCCCCACGACGGCCCCGTCGGCGCGGTAGCCTCGAAGAGGGCCGCCCTGCGATGCACCCCCGGGGGGTCAGGTGATGAACCCAGATCGAGCGCTGCGACTGACCCCCCGGCCACTTCTGGCCTGAACAAGCGCCACCGATCACCACTCAATATGTGCCGTCCACGGGTTTGTGACGGCCCACGCGTGCCTTTGACTGCGGAGATTAGGTTGAGGCCACTGCCAGGCAGCCTCCTAGGGGGACGGGACAAGCCGGACGCCGGCTCACCGAGGCTGGCCCGACGCGGGCGGCATCAGTCCAGGAAGCGTCCCTCCGTGACCACCTGTAGCACGAGTCCGATGTGTTGCGCGAAGCGAACCGGGAAACCTCAGCCTCCTCACGCCGTGCCAACGCCCTGGTTGGATAAATCGCGCCATCTCCGCAGCAAACCTGCCACCGCGAGGCGAAGGTCCCAGGTCTCCCGATGTCCGAAAGTGTGAGGTCGCCCCGAAGCCCTCATTTGGTGTCACCTCAGCGGGCCCGGAACGCCCGCCAACTGCCGTACTTGGGTTCAGAACTCGTACCTTAGTGCGAATTGCATGATTCGAGGCGACTCGGCAGAACGGTACTGGCCGAGAATCGCCGGGCGGTCGTAGCGGCGCTGCAGATTCCTCTGGATGAAGTTCACGCTGTTGAAGACGTTGAACGTTTCCCAACGGAACTGGAGGCTATGGCCTTCCACCGGCATCCGAAACCGCTTTCCGAGCGATAGGTCCAGATTGGCGAGGTCGTCGGAACGGAAGACGTTTCGCGGGCCGATCAGACCGGTGCGGTTGAATCGCATGTTGGCAGCAGCCGCGTTGCCATCCCCGAACACGCCCGGAACACCGTCGACATTGTCCGCGCCGCCCTGGGTCTCCACCGGCCCTACGATCAGGGCCCGTCCGGCACCGTAGAAGTTCGTCGACCATCTGGCGCCGTTGGCGATGTCGAATGGCAATCCGGTGCGATAGCGTATCAAGCCGGCGAGTTGCCAGTCGCCGATCAAGTGGTTGAGCAGTCCGGAGAGGTTCGCGCCAATGGGCTTGCCCTGCCCTAGCGGGAGGCTGAGGACGAAGTTGGCATTCAGCTGATGACGGACGTCAAAGTCCGAACTGCCCACCGACTGGTCCCGGCGAAACATGTTAACGATGTTGGCGGCCGTTTCCGAGAAAGAACCTGGAGCGTCGGTGTTGCCTGAGAGATTGCCCTCCGCGGCCGAGCCGTTGTCAATCGAGTGCGACCACGTGTAGTTGAGGTCGAATGTGAGCCCATCGCTGAAGCGCTTGCGCAGCGAGAGCGTCATGCCGTGAAAGTTGGAAGAACCAAGGTTCTCCCACGTCCGCATGGCACTGAACTGCCGCGCGAAGAATGTATGGCAGCCCGTCACGACCATGCAGGTCGGAAACGCGTTTGCGCCCCGATAGAAGTCTGTCCCGTTGAACGGGTTGATCTGCCGGTCGAGTTGGTCGAGCGTGTCAAGCTCCGATTCGTGGCCCCAAGCGTTGTTGACGACGAAGAAGTTGGCCGACGCGGAGCCAGGGATCGCGAAGTCCGCCAGGGCCGGAAACATGTTCTCGAAGAATGGCTGGACCGGCACGAGGCCGGGATCCGCCTCGACCATTTCGTTCGTCAGGCCATGGTCCTCGAACAGGGTCCGGTTGGCCTGAAACGCCTCGGCCAATGTCTGGCCCGATTTCGGATCCCTAAAGAAGATGAGCGGACTTGCCGGGTCGTGCTGCCCCAGCAGCTTGCGGCCGAACCTCCCGACGTATCCCAGTTCAAGAGTCATTCCGCCGCCCACTGCCCGCGAGAAGGACGCCGTGAGCGGAATCGAATACGGTGCCCTGAGGTTCGAAGCCGTGGCGACGCCACTTCCGACAATGGCGCGATGGAGGGGCGGCGTGAAGGGGAATCCTCCGTCGGGCGCATCGGGCAGGTCCGGGAACGTACCGTTGTAGCGGTAAGCTGTCGTGAAGTTGTACGTCTGCGTGTTGGACTGCGCTGACTGCACCCCGAAAGTCCCGAGCGAGTCCTGCTGCGTCACGAGGTAGGACCCGAACCGATCAAAGAACACGCCCCCGCCCACGCGGAACGCCCCTCTTTCGCCGAACACGGCACGGAGCAGCCCCTTCGGGTCCTGCGGGCTGTAGGCGATGCCCAGCCGCGGTGCGAAGTTGTTCCGGTCATCCCTGTACCAATCCGGGCCATTGTTCAGCGGCCCTCCCGGGATCCAGGTCAAGTCGGCAGAAGGAATCTCATGGCCGGCAATCCCCGCTTCCATGGCCGCAACCCGTTCGAACATGTACTGCTCCAACGGCACGCTGGTGACTCCCTGCAATCCGTTGGCTTCGTACGGCACGCGGGAATAGGCGTACCGCAGGCCGGATGTGACGGTCCAGCCCGGCCTCACTCGCCACGTGTCCGAGAAGTAGACCTCGTATTCGTTCGTGGCGAACCGACGATTCGTCGGAGTCCCCAGCGGCAGCACCTGCCCGTCCGGCCCGTACTGGTAGGTCACGTTGACGGAAGTGATCGCGCCCGTAAGGTTCAGCGCCGCGCCGGCGATCGTCGCGAGCTGGTCGTCCGCCAGCTCGATTTCCCGGTTCCCCGTCATCTTCAGGAGCACCTGGTTTACGCCCCGCTGGATGTCCGCCCCCAGGCCGCCTAGGAAGTCAGGCAAGAGGAAGAACCCCGGGAAGGCGTCCCGGAAGGTCCTCCGGTTGTTGCGGATCACGCGGATGTTGGTTCCGAACTTGAGATTGTGGCCGCCGCTTGCCCAGATCAGATCGTTGGACAAGTTGTAGACCGGGACCTGCTGCTGGCTGCTCCGCACACCGTAGGGTTGGTCCTCGTGGATGTCGAAGAGATCGAACACCGGTCCTTCCGCCCCGGAGACGGCCACCCCTTGGCGCGTCAAGCCGAATCGGAGCGTGTTGACGATGGCGGGCGCGAGCAGGCCCGTGTAGCTGATCATGAAGCCGCGACTGTTGTCGAGCAGCTTAGAGCCCTCCAGGTTCGGGTACCGGGCGAGGGCTTGTTCGTTGTCCGAGACGTTGTCCGCCAGTGTGCCGCGCCAGAAGACGCGATGCCCGCCGTTCCTGTCAAGGTTCAAATCGGCACGGGCAACGTATGCCTTGCTGTCGATGTGCAGCGGCGCATTGAACCGGAAGCCGTCGAAGTTCTGGCCTGCGTCCGAGCCCGAAGCAGGGTCATTGCCGACGGGAAACGAGTTCAGGATGTCCAGCATGAGCGGGTTGACCCCAATACCTGCCGGGTCAGCCTCCTTGAAGTGCTGCGGCGAAAGGCGGTAGGTCTGGCCGTTACTGGCCGCAACCGTCAGGATGCCCATTCGGAGGTCCCGCGAGGGAACTACGCGCTGCTGGCTCACCGAACGGGCGTCTCGCCGAGCTTCGTAGTTCGCGAAGAAGAACGCTCGGTTCCTCTTGATCGGCCCGCCCAGCGAAACGCCGTACTGGTTCCGGATCAGCCGTTCCCGCGGAACACCGGTGGACTTATTGAAGAATGTGTTTGCAGCAGTCGGCGCATTGCGGTGAAACTCGTAGGCGGAGCCGCGGAACTGATTCGTTCCGTGCTTGGTAACCAGCGAGACCTGTCCGCCGGAGGAGCGGCCGACGTCGGCATTGCCCCCGCCCGTGGTTACGCGGAATTCCTGGACCGAGTCCAGAGGAATCGGCAGCACGGAGCCGAATGGGTCAGGGTTCTGCTGGTCGTTCACGTCGAGACCGTCCAACGTCACGTTGTTCTGGTCCTTGCGGGCTCCGAGCACCTCGCCGGTCCGGTTCACGCCTGTCTGCAAGCTCATCAGTTCGACCACGTTCCGCGTCAACAGCGGGATTTGGCGAATCTTGGACTCGTTGAAGGCGTTACCTACCGTGGCGTCGGTCGAATTGAGCGCGACCCTTTCGGCCACGACTTCCAGGATCTCGGATACCTCGCCCACGACGAGGGTCACGTCCAGCGTGGCAGGAGTGTCGACCAGCAGTTCCACTCCCGTGAGCTTCTCGGTTCGGAAGCCTGCCATGCCGAACTCTAGCGTGTAGGTGCCGGGCGCAAGCTGCAGGAACTGGTACTGCCCTCGTTCGTCCGTCTCCGTCAGTTTCTCGACGCCGGATGAGGGGGCAGCCAGCGTGACCCTCGTGCCGGGGACCACGGCACGGGACCCGTCGCTGACAGTGCCGACGATCGAACTGGTTGCCTGGCCGAACAGTTCAGCGGAGAAGAGCAGCGCTAGCACTCCGACGATGAATATGCGTCCCGCCCCGCGTGTGGGCGATGGCTTGCTTGTCACCTTGGCGTAGCCTCGGTGGTGTTCTAGTCGGTCCGCCAAAGAGGTCGCAAGTCCAGAGCCGAAGTCTGTCACCTCAAGGACGGGCACCCATTGCGCAACCGGCCGCGGCTCCGAATTTCCCATCCTCTCTTGAGATTCTATGGGAACTCGACTCTACGGGGGATTCAACGCGAGAGCTACCTCGGCAGGTATCGGTTGGGCGGCAAGGCAGACTGGCCAGGTTCGCAGCCGGCAGCGCTGGAGGGCGCCCAGTGGTAGACGGAGGTGTCCTGCACCTGTAGAGGCACCGGACGGGATGTGATGTATGGCCTCGAACGACGTCGAACGCAAGAGGATCACGGCTGCTACCGCCATTGGTTGCTCCCGACGTTCGGGGAATGTCGTGCGGCTGGCTCAGCCGGATCAACACCAAGGCCGGTTCGCCGGTGCTACGACTTGGGCCGCCGTGGTCCCTGTGGCAGTTCCCCCGTCGATGGGCATGCTCTTAGATCTTGGCTGTGCTCAAGCGGCCAATTGGCCCGATTCCCGCCACGTCGGAGCGGGTATCCGCCGATCCGCCAAGTGCCGACCGACAGCGCCAGCCCCGCCAGAGCCGCACGCGCGAGGGCCGGACCGGCCTCGCCACCGATTTGGACCCGTCACTGGTGATCGAGGTCCTGCTTCCCCTACTTCGCGTCCTCGATCACCCGGTACCACTCCCAGCTCAAGCCCTCGGGCTCGAGCGCCCAGACCTTGTTCTGTCGCGCGTGACAGCATGTCGTGTCGCTTTCGGTCCGGTGCCGGAGACCGCTGGTCTTGATGCGCTCCTCGGCGCGCTTCACTTCGGCATCGTCGAACACCTCCACGCCCAGGTGATTGAGCCGCTCCCGTGCCGCTGCCGCCTCAAACAGCACGAGCTTGAGAGGCGGCTCGGCGATCGCGAAATTGGCATACCCGGGCTTCCGCTTCCTGGGCTCGACTCCGAACAGCTTCGAATAGAAGTCGACAGCGGAATCGAGATCCTTGACATTGAGAGCCAGCTGCAGGCGCATTCGTTCCTCCTCTTGGTTGGACGTGATTGCTTGGGTCAGGGGCATGGCCGGCACGATGTCTCCTCGCAGCAATGCTCGGTCAGGAACTCGAGAAGGGCGTTCATCGTGTCGAAGTCGGGGCTTTAGATCAGTGATCGGGGCTCCCGCCGACAGCGCACAACACCGCGTTCGTGACCTCCTCTAGATGAAGGGACATGATGGCACTGGGGACGTTCAATCGCTGGCTGATCGCTCCAGCGGAGAGACCCTCCAAGCCGACTCGGACAAGCAGTCGGAAGCATCGAGCCGAGTCTCTTGAGCGAGCGTCGCCGATGCCGCGATTGCCTTCTTCCTGTCCGTATCGACACTTTCAGAATAATGGGGCTGAATCTCAAGCCATTCGGCCCCGCGAGCCCACTCTTCGCGTTTGCGGCCTACTCAAGGTGCTCGCCGGATCCGCGGTCCAGCGCATCGCAGATTCGCTTCGGTGAGATTACAGTCCGGGGCGTTCACCGCCTTGATCCGCGTCCCGTGCACCGCGACCAGCTCCCTCGTGCTCGCCGACACCTGACGGCAGCAGCAGGCCTTCACGATCGGCATCGGCAAGATTCGAGCGCGGCTGGCGCAGCAACGGCAGAGGGATGTGGGCGGACGGTGCGAAGAGGAAGCGGGCGGTTGAGGAGCACTGGCTGCTCGGGCGCTCGACCTGCTCGCCAGCGGAGAGTACCGATGAGTGCAAGATTCCCGTTCCGCACGGCCATCTTCGGCGCCACCGGGTCGGAGGGTCCGCCGTCATTCTCGGGCCCGACCGCTCTCACTCCGTGCCATAACCGCCGGTGCTGGGTTGGGAAGCGGGTCGAATTCCCGCCTATGCCGCGTAACGAAAACACAGCCCGAATCCACGAGGCGCTCGACTACGAAGTTCTTCAGGCGACAACCATGGCGCTGTGCCTGCTGGCGGGCATTGCGGTTACGCGTCAACCACACCGGATGCGCGGGGGCCATGCGGCGGGAATACGGCTTGCCCGGGCGGACCAGTGCGGAACGCTCGGGCAAGTGCACTATGCTGCACTGGTTCCGGCCCGGGGACTTGATGGTATCGGATACGAACCACTCGTTCGACTTCCTCGATCAGGCGGGTGTGCTCACGCTCGGCCGCGATTACGGAGGCGGACTGCCGGGATTCTTGCTCAGGTCCAATTACAAAGGCTACTCGTACTCGCAGATTGTTCCCCACGGCAAGACGACGCTTCTCAATTGGAGGCGGCAGCCGCGGCTGATCTTGGCCCGAACGCATGATGACAACGAAGGTCCGACGAAGAATAGGGGGGTCACCGCCGTATTCGACAACGGCCTGTTCTCACAGACTCCGTTCGGGCCAGTCGATGCCGCGCGGCAGGCGCAGCTTGGCCGATCCCGTATCGGTCGAGACGGGAACGTGCGATTTGATGACGGAACGCAAGTCGACTCCAAATCGATCTATAACGACAATGTGAGGGCATGGTGTGAATCCGCTGACGCTGACGGCGGACCCTGTCATCCTGTCCATGGATCCTAGATCAACTTCAGGGAATGGTTGCTCCGGTGGAGCCGAGCTTCACTCTTCACACGGCTTGGCCGGTTTCGCGACTCGTGGCCGCATGTCCTTGGAGCGCCCACGCAGGAAGGGACCCTGACTGTGTGAGAAGTGAATCTGGCGCGAGCTTTCTAGGGCAGGCGGCGCGGATCTAGTGGAGGGCTTGCGTCGTCTGGATCTGCGGGGGAATTCGGTGGGCGACCCGCGGCCGGTGAGAGGACTGCCCTCGCTGGTCTAGGTCCATATCGGAGGGAGCCGCATCGAGGACCTCGGTCCGCTCGATTGCCTGGACGGGCTGACGGTAGCTGGGAGTGGCGACGTGCACCTCCTCCGTAGGCGACGGCCGCGTCCTGGGATCATGAGGTCTCAAGGCGGACTCGGCCGGTCCCTGATCCAAGAGCGAAAGCGCAGTACGAATTCATCATGCGGGAGTGAGAATGCTGCACGAAGAGCCGGTTAGCAATGATCGAATGTCTTCGGTCAGGGGTCCGATTTCTCTCTCCCGTCCTTGACATCGGCCGATTCTTCCCCGGAGGTGCCAAACATCGACTTGGCAGCCTCAGTTCGGTCCCAGGACATGGTCTCCTGCATGAGCATTGGCGTCAGTCCAGCGAACTTCTGCCCCACGTCGCTCTTGTAGAACGAAACTAGATCGCGAAGCTCCTCGGCCGTAAAGTGCCTAGTCATGAACTTCTGGAACTTCTGCATCAGCTTGGGCTCCAGAATCAACACCTCCCAGCGCATTTTCTTGTGAATTCGGGCACCAAGTTCCGGGCTCATGTTCGGCGCCATGTCCCTGAGTACCTTGATGACCTGGCTTGCTGACAGTTCCGCCGTCTCGACCATCAGATTGTTGTGCTGCTGGAGCTCGAAGAGCTCGGCGGTGATCTCCTCGTGAGAAGTCTCCGCCGCACGGGCAGCTGACGACGACGCGACGAGCGCGATTGAGACAGTGCCAAGAATTGCTCTGATTGACACCGGGACCTCCTTAGTTTCCCTATCGGTACGTTTTCGTTCCAAGCAGGCCGGATCCTGGGTTTCCGGTCAGTCCGCGCCCAAGCCAATCCAATTGCAGAAACTTCAAGTTGGCGGACGCGGATCGAGTCCATGATTCCGGGCTGTGTTCTCATCCTAAGGGGTGCTGTCAGCTTCCGCTGCGCGACGCCATCTTGGCCGGCAACTCACCCGGCCCTGTATCAACTGTGTCCTAACGCCAGGACACCCGTAGCGGGTCACCGGAGCTGCTGGATTTCGGCTTGGCCCGCGCGACGGACGATGCGGCCACCGTGCGCGGCACCCTGCGCTATGGTCCGCCGGAACGGATGGGCCCCGGCAGCGGTCAGCTGCGTGTCCGGTCTTCCCAGGCGTTTCGGCACGAAGCTGCCAGGAACGGAACGACGCAGGTCATGATCAGGGCAACGGCCCCTGAGGGACTCGAAGTCGCCAAGACCTGTCCGCGAGAGAGTGCACACTCTCAGGCTTGGAGCGCTCTTCGGGCCTCTCTCTACGGGCCTCTAATGGCCCGGTTACTGCAGATTCTGTTGCACTTGGGCCGGTGCGGTCCGCGCCGGTTCCGGCGTGTCCTGGTGGAATGGGCGTCGGATTGGAAATGCGGCAGCCACCGTGCGGGCGACTCGAGTGGCCGCTCACACATGCGCCTGCACGGACCTCCCGTACCGTTCCGGGCCAGAAGTGCGTGAGCCCGCCGACTTCGGAGCCTTAGAGGCGGTTTTCGCGGCGGCTTGCCTGACGGCTCCGGGCCCGGGGCGCCACACAGTGCCAAGAGCCGATGTCCACAGACGCCGCGCTTCTGATAGATGCAGTTCTGCGGTGGCTCTTCACACCCCTGATGGGAAGGCGCGAGGTTAGTTGCCACTTGCGGATGCCGGCAGGGGGACGCCGCAGCGGGCGCGCAGGAGCAGGACGATTCTTTCGGAGAGAGTTGCGGGCCCTTGGCGATGGTGTGGCCCTGCGGGCTGGTGCCCGCTTACGGGCGGTCCGGGGCTGTCATCATCCGCGCTGCGACCCGGTAGCCCTGGCAGTAGTTCTGGCTGCAGAGCATGCTGCCTCCGCGCTGCACTTTCTGGTCCCCAGAGCGTGGCCCTCGGGGATTGTCCACCGGCGAGCGGCGGAAGTAGTCCGGGGAGTTCCAAATCATTGACCCACTCCCCGAGGTTGCCGGTCATGTCACAGAGGCCGTAGCCGTTGGAGGGGAACTGCTTCACCGGGCCGAGGCTGCCGAAGCCGTCCAAGACGCGGTCCTGTCGGGGGAGCGTTCCCTGCCAGAGGGTGACTAGGTGGACACCGCCCGGGATGAGTTCGTCCCCCCAAGCGTAGCGAGCCCCTTCGAGTCCGCCGCGGGCGGCGTACTCAAACTCCGCCTCTGTGGGCAGGCGCGTCCCCTTCCAATCGCAATAGGAGTTGGCGTCCTGCCAAGAGAGGTGCACGACTGGATGGTCCGGCATTTCCTTATAAGTGGAGCCAGGGCCGTGGGGATGCCGCCAGTCCGCGCCGTCCCCCATTGGCACGGTGCACCCGAAACGCCTACAAACTCCTGCAAATCCACACCAATCAAGATCCTGTAAGGACCGCTGGCCCGCTCGCGGCCGGAGTTGTCACTCAGTCTCGGTCGAGGTCCGGAAACACCTCGGACAGCGACTGGGCGTCCAGCGAGACCATGAACCGAGCGTCCAGTTCTGTCATGGAGGCCCCTGCAATCCTCGTGCGAACCGCGAGCGGCAGCGGACCAAACCGGTGCTCCAACAGCTGCGTCAATGAACCGGCCCGCCCCTTGGCCAGCCCCTTGGCCAGCCATTCGGCCTTGCCCCGATTGCGGATTTCCTCCACTACCTGTCCAACCACTGCCTTACCCCTCCCCGGCTTGGCTTGCTCCGCCACCTTCTCCAGCGTTCTTACCGGAACATTCCATATGCCCATAAGATACAGCAAGACCTGCTTCTCGAACTCCGAATTGTCCGGAGGTCCCGCCACCACCTCCGGCAGCAGCCGCAGCTTCTCCTCTTCCCCGCCTGTGTGCGCTTGTCGCAGCGCGAGCAGGCCCGCCCGCGCTCCCGGGTCCGACGCCAGCCGCTCCACCGGGATCTTCCTCAAGTCCCGCAGATAGTACCCGAACGACGGCTCCAAGGCCCGCAGCCGCTCGTCCTTGGTCGCCACCATCTCCGCGAGCGAGCCCGGCGCTGTCCAAGGCTGCACCCCGTGATAGAAGACCAGCGGGATGACCGTCGGCAGCGCCCGCAGCCGGCCCGCCCTACCCTGCGCGTACATCTCCAAGATGCGCACCTTGTACTTCAGCACCTGCAGCGCCGTGCCCGGGTCCGGGTACGACTTGTGCTCCAGCAGGGCGTACACGAAACCCGGCTGGCCGTCCTTCAGCTTCACCTCGAAGAGCTTGTCGCTCTGGCTGCTGCGCAGCTCCTCGTCCACGAAGCTCCTGTCCAGCGGGACGGGCAGCTCGTCGGCCAGCAGATCCGCCTGCCACGGCTCCAGGTGCGCGCGCAGCACGGCCTGCGAGCGAAGCCCGTCTGACAGGGTGGCCTGGAAGATGCTGTCGTGTGGCTTGTTGAGGTCGAACTTCATGGACTTTGCAAGTCGGCCGCGGCCCGGGCTGGCGAGGGCCGCGAGCGAATGTTCAGCCAGCATAGCGGCAGTGGCTGTGGGTCCTTCAGATCTTGACGGCGACCCAGCCATCCGAGCTCGGAGAGCTGCTGGAGGCCGCCGCGGGTCCGGTCGGATCTTGCGAGCAGGGCGAAAGGCCAAACATCCTGTTGCAAGATTGGCCGCGCATGCATCTCATGAAACCGGAGAAAACCACGAACAAACAGCCGATGAGGGCCTCAAACGGCTGAACGTGGGCCAATGGGCACGTTTTCCGCGTTCGGCGATCTACGGGCCTCTGAGGCCCCGCAATGGCAGTTTCTGATCTCGTGGGCCAAGCCGTCCGTGCCGATTCCGGCGTTTCCCGCTCCAATCGGCGCTGCAGTGCCGCTGCGACGCCTACTCAGGCGCAAACGCAGGACCACCGGGGGTGGCGCCAAGCCGTCAAGGAATGTTGCTGCCCGCGGACCGGTGACGGCAAGCCTGGGGCGAGAGAGGCGGAGTACACGCGCAGCCCGACGGATGGAGTGCGATCCGATGGGACGCTGCCTCCAGCACGCCGAAGAGCAGATCTCCCGGCAGGGGCCGCTCGGCCACTCGAGACGCGCCACGGCCGACCCCGGCACCCGGAACTGGGGAGTCGCTGCAGGGAGACGGCTCCGTGGGCGGGCGAGGAATCGGCAGCTGGCTGGAGCGCCGGTGCCTGTGGTGGTGCCGATGGGCCCTCAAGCGATAGCGCTGGAGGGCGGGCGAAGCCGATGCTGGGCAGCGGGCCGATCCCTTCGGGACGCCCCCCCGGAGCGCTCTCGATCCGAGCTTGCCAAGGCCAGCGTCCGGAGCCCTCGTCCATGCGTGCTGGGACCAGGCAGGGCATCCGGCGGAACCTGCCGTTCCGGCTGCCTGCGCAAGCAGCAGGCAGACCGCAACCTGGCAGCGACGTGCGAGTTGCATCAAGGCCGCATGGGCCAGCACAGGCCCGATAACCGCATATTCCCGCTTGGCATGCCGGCAAGTGACGAATGAACGGTCCCTGCGAGCCTCCGATGGTGCCGTAACGGTCGATGCTGTCCACCCCCCAGTCCCCGGTCCCGGCCGGTTCCGACAGGTCCCGCTTGCACGCGCCCACGCGATGTTCCGGCCGGAGGTTGCGCCGGCAGCCTTCCCCGGCGCCCCCGCGTCCCCGCAAGCACGCTTTGGCTGGAGCTGAAGTCCACTCCCTTTCGGTTCTCATAGGGACGCTGCCTGCGTGGCCCTGCGAATCGCCCAAGGAATGGCGGGGGGCCAGTTTCCCCTGGCGAGGGCGGGTAGCTGGAGGGCACTACCGCCACGGGTAGCGGGGCGATGCTTCCAGCGGCGACTTGCGGGCCACTGGCAGGGTGCGGCCACGCGGGCTGGCAGCCGCCTACCGAGCGTCCGCAGCGCAGCGGAAGCCCAAGTTGTTGAGGCCCGAATCCGGGGCCGTCATCATGCGCGCTGCGACCCGATAGCCCTGGCAGTAGTTCCGGCTGCAGAGCCAGCTGCCCCCGCGCTGCACCTTCTGGTCCCCAGAGCGTGGCCCTTGGGGGCTGTCCACCGGGGACCGGCTGAAGTAGTCCGGGGCGTACCAGTCATTGACCCACTCCCAGACATTGCCGGTCATGTCGTAGAGGCCATAGCCGTTGTGAGGGAACTGCTTGACCGGGCCATGGCTGCCGAAGCCGTCCAGCACGCGGTCCTGCTGGGGGAAGGTGCCCTGCCACAGGTTGGCCCGGTGTTTCCCGCCCGGGGTGAGCTCGTCCCCCCAGGCGTAGCGAG
The DNA here is from genome assembly GCA_028819235.1 of Bryobacterales bacterium. Classification (GTDB taxonomy): domain Bacteria; phylum Acidobacteriota; class Terriglobia; order Bryobacterales; family UBA6623; genus VXMF01. The sequence continues at coordinate 185 of JAPPMC010000141.1, read as the reverse complement.
CCCCTTCCAGCCCGCCGCGGGCGGCGTACTCGAACTCCGCCTCTGTGGGCAGGCGCGTCCCCTTCCATTCGCAATAGGAATTGGCATCCTCCCAAGAGAGGTGCACGACTGGATGGTCCGGCATTTCCTTATAGCTGGTGCTTGCGCCAAAACCCTTCGTGCTCCTTATACATAGGCAAACCTGA
>JAPPMC010000090.1 GCA_028819235.1 Bryobacterales bacterium | reverse complement strand
CCTCTAGCCGCGTCTCAGCAGGAGCCCCGCTCGTGACTTATGGGGCAAGGGCAGCAGGCGCCTGCGCCCGACCGTGCTGATCCTGACCAGCCTGCCGCTTGCGGTCCTCGCAGCGTTCACGGGACTCTACTTCTCGGGATCGACGCTCAATGCGATGACGATCGGCGGACTCGCCCTGGTGGTCGGCATTCTGATCGACCAGGCGATCGTGGTCGTGGAATCGATCGTTCGGCACTTGGACCAAGGCCGTGCGCCATTTGAGGCCGCCCTCAAGGGCGCGACCGAGGTCGCGCCGCCCGTTTTGGTCTCCACGGCGACGTTCTGCATCGTCTTCTTCCCGGTGACATTCCTTTCGGGAACGGCAAGCTACCTGTTCAGCCCGGTTGCGCTGGCAGCAACCATTGCAATGGCAGCCTCGCTCCTCTTCTCCGTCACCCTGATACCGGCGTTCTGCGCAAGGGTGCTGAAGGCCGTGCCCACGGGCGCGGGCCCAGTCCCCAGGGGCCGCCTCGGCGCGGCCTGCAGCAGACTGGTCCGACGTGTCCTGCCGCACCGCGGGGCCGCGCTCTGGGGCGCCGTCGCGATGTTGGCCGGCTCGCTCCTGCTGCTGCGGTCCGCGGGAACGGAGCTGTTCCCGCCCGTGGACGCAGGCCAGTTCCAAGTCTTCGTCCGCCTTCCGTCCGGCACCCGAATCGAGACCACCGAGGCCAGGCTGCAGGAGATCGAAGCGCTGCTCTCGAAGGAGATCGGAACGCCCGATCCGTGGACGCCGGAGCGGCATCCGGACTCCGACCTGCGCATGCTGATCTCGAACATCGGCGTGCTGATGGACTGGCCGGCGGCGTACACTCCGAACACCGGGCCGATGGACGCCTTCGTGCTGGTCCAACTCAAGGACAAGCCCGGCCGGAGCGGCACGTTCGAGTACGTGGACCGCCTCCGTGCCAAGCTCTCTGCCCGCTTCCCCGACGTCGAGTTCGCCTTCGACACGGGCGGCATGCTGACGGCCGCCCTGAACCAAGGCGAGCCGGCCCCGATTCACGTTCAGGTGTCCGGGAGCGACCTTGACACGTCCCACCGCATCGCCGGCATCATCGCCTCTGCGGCGGGCGGAGTCGAGGGCATCACCGACGTGCGCATCGCGCAGCGGATGGACTACCCGATATTGGACATCGAGATCGACAGGGTCAAGGCGGCAATGGCCGGAGTAGAGACGGAAGACGTCATGAAGAACCTTGTCACGGCTACGAACTCCAGCATCGGGTTCGATCCGGCGTTCTGGATCGACGAGCGCAACGGGAACCACTACTTCATCGGCGCCCAGTACGCCGAGGAAGACCTCGATTCCATCGAGACGCTTCGCAACATCCCCGTCCGCGGAGCGGGTGGGGGCCCGCCGGTGGCTCTGCGATCGCTCGTGGCCATAGAGCGCAAGACCGGTCCGGCAACGATCAGCCACCGCAACATCACTCGGGTGATCGATGTCTACGCATCCGTGAGTCCCGGCCATGACATCGGCTCGGTCGTCGGCGGCCTCGAAGAGGCGCTCGGAGGGTCGCCCGAACTGGCTCCGGTCCCGAGGGAGTCCGACCGCGGCTCATACTTCGAGGTTACGGGGCCTGCCTTCGCCGGCGCGGGCTACAGCTACAGCCTCACCGGAGAGGTCGCCACGATGCGGGACGCGCTTGACCAGTTCCTGCAGGGATTCCTGCTCGCGGTAGTGCTGGTCTACCTCGTGCTCGTCGTGCAGTTCCAGTCGTTCCGGGATCCGTTGATCGTGATGCTTGCGGTGCCCCTCGGAATGGTCGGAGTCGGCGCGGTGCTCTTCCTCGGCGGCAACCCGCTGAGCGTGATGTCGGCTATGGGCATCATCATGATGGTCGGACTGGTGGTGGCCTACAGTACGCTCCTCGTGGACTACGCTGACCGCAGGGTGGCCGCCGGCAGATCGCTCGCCGAGGCCGTCAGCGAGGCAGCGGGGGTCAGGATCCGGCCGATCCTGATGACCTCCCTGACCACGGTGCTGGCGTTGACCCCGATGGCGATCGGCGGCCCGGGAGCCGAAGCGAACGTTCCTCTCGCCAGGGCGATCATAGGCGGGGTGATCAGTGCCGCGGCCCTCACGCTCGTCGTGGTCCCTTGCCTCTACACGCTGATCAAGCGGCCAGGCGGAACAACGGATGCGGCAAGGGCTTGAGACGGCGAGCGCGGTGCGCCTCGGAGCGTGCGGGCTAGGACGGTCCCCGATGGGCGAGAGCAAACGCGCGTACGGGACTTACTGCCGGCTGGCGCTGGCCCTGTCCGCGGCTCTCTGCTGGCAGGCCTGCGACTTTGGTGGTGCGGACCCGCCTGCTTCGCGCAACGCACGCCCTGAGAGCAACCCGGTGGACGTGGTGGTGGTCTCGCCCGTTCGCCAAGATCTGACACGCAGCATCACCCTGCCCGCCAGCGTGGCCGCGTACGAGACGACGACCCTTTTGAGCAGGGTCACAGGCTATTTGCGCGAGATCACCGTGGATATCGGTGATGCGGTGCGGAGCGGCCAGCTGATCGCGAGAATTGACGTGCCCGAACTGGAGGACGAGCTTCGCGAGACAGAGGCGGAACTCACGGCAAGACAGGCCGACCTCACCACCGCAGAGGCCGAGCTCCTGAGCGCACGGGCAGAGCTGGACCTGCGGCGGATCACCCACGAGCGGATCGAGGCGGTTCGCGACGAAGAACCCGACGCGATGGCCCAGCAGACGCTGGACGAGGCGCGCGCCGAGCTTGAACTCGCGAAGGCATCGCTGAGCGTGAACGCCGGAAGGATACAGCAGATCGAGAGCGCGATCGCACAGGTCCGGGCGTCGGCCCAGCAGTTGCGGACGCGGATTGGCTTCGCCGAGATCCGGGCGCCGTTCGACGGGGTAGTGAGCCAGCGTCACGTGGATCCCGGCACGCTCCTCCAAGCGGAGACATCCTCCCGGACTGTCCAGCGAATCGTGACGCTAGCGAGCATCGACCGCCTCCGTTTGCGGGTCGACGTGCCTGAGGCGGAAGTGCCCTACGTCCAAGTCGGCGATCCGGTCAGGGTCAGCCTGGATTCGCTACCAGACCGCTCGTTCGAGACGTCTGTGGCGCGCTTCGCCGGAGTGCTGGACCCGTCCACGCGCACCATGCGAACCGAAGCCGACCTGCCGAATCACGGCCGACGCCTCCGGCCTGGGATGTACGGACGGGCGACTCTCTCGCTGGACACCAAGGCGGACGCCATCACGATCCCGGCGGAGGCGCTACGCATTGACGGGACGAAGCAATTCGTGTACTGCGTCGAGCAAGGCCGGGCCAAGCGCCGCGACGTCCGCGCTTCTGTCGGGGACGGCTTGGTCGTGGAAGTGATCGAAGGGCTTGCTGGGCGCGAGAGCGTTGTGGTGGCCGCGCGCGGTCCGATCGCCGACGGTGCGGCTGTGATTGCGGCTCAGGGTGGGACGGAGAGATTGCAGTGAGGGTCGGCATGGCAGCGCGGGCGCTGTGCATCGCGGCGTGCGGGACCGCGGCGAGTGCGGCCGACGGAGCCGCAGACAGCGTGGAGACCCTCTCCATCGAGGAGACCGTGCACCTCACGGTCTCGAGCCATCCGGTCTTGCTCCAGGCGGCGATCGACGTCGGCTCCGCCGAGCTCCGCGTGAAGCAGGCCCGGTCCAGCAGGGCACCGCAGGTCGACGCAGGGGGGCTCACCAACGTCGGCCTCACGGGTTCGGCCAACCTGCTTGGGCTGCACGGTCTGGCATCGTCGCCGGAGCCGCAGAATGGGGCCTTCTCCGTCAATCTGTTCCAAGATCTGCTGGACTTCCGGCGGACGAAGCACGAGTCCGAGGCGCGCAGGGCCGAGGTGGAGCACTTCGAGGAGACGCTCCGGGCCGAGAAGTCCCGGCTGATCCTGCAGGCGAGGAAGGCATTCCTGGAGGCACTGGCAGCAATGCGGCAAGTCGAGGCAGCCGAACCGGCCGTCGCGGAGAAGGCGCTCGCCCAGCGCGCCGCGCTGGCCCGCAACCGCAGCGGCCTAGCGTCCAAGCGGGATGTCAGCGAGGCGGAGACCGACCTCGCCCAAGCCAGGCTTCGACGAGCCGATGCGCACGAGAAACTGGGGAGGGCCTTGGCCCGCCTGAATTCCGGCATGGGTCGGGAGCCCAACCGGGAGTACGTGCTGCAAGAACCCCCTGTCGAGCCCGCGGCCCCCGATCCGATCGGGGTCCTTGTCTCCGATGCGCTGGAGTGGCGGCCGGAGCTGAGAGCTCTGGATGCCAGAATCCGAGCGGCCCAACACTGGGTCGAGAGAGCGCAGCGGGAGAAACTCCCAAGGATCATGGGCATGTTCAGCGGGGGCTGGACCCGGTTCTCGGAGCTGACGCTCGGCAGGCTGCTGTTCGGGGGCTTTGGGATCCAGCTGCCGCTGTTCACCGGCGGTCGGATCGAGGCGACCATCGAAGAGACCAGGCTGGCATTGGAGAAGACCAAAGCGGCCCGCGAAGTGCTCGTGCGATCGATCCCCCTAGAGGTCTCGGAGGCTCACGCGGGACTGTCTGGCGCGCTGGAGGCTGTCAGGGCCGGAGAGCAGGCCTACTGGCATGCCTCGGGCGTTGAGCGTCAGGAGCGCGTGCGCAAGAAGCATGGCCTTGCGGACGGGCTGGACCTCGCCCGTGCGCGCAGGGCGTTGGCGGAGGCGGGCAGCGCCCGTGCACGGGCACGCTACAGGTACAAGGTCGCAGAGGCCGAACTGGAGTTCGCGACGGGAAGGGCCGTCGCCGACTGAAGCCACTCTCACCAACACCGACACTCTCAGCCGCGTCAGGAGTGGCCGGGCGGAGCTCTACCAGTAAGTGACATATAGGACCGCGAACATCGCCACGGTGAGCCCCCACCAGAGGCTAATCCGGCGACGGAGCGGGTAGCCGGCCGCCACCAGCCGGAGAGGAAGGCGGAGAATCTCGCGAGACCAAGCCACCCGCTCTACCGATTGGGGCTCGGGAGCCCGGGTAATCAAGCTCAGGCCCACCATGCACGCCAGCGAGACAACGTACACGATCCCCGCGATGTTGAAGGCGTTCATCTCAACTCCCGTCAGGCGCAGCCAGTACGGTAGTACGAACATGGGAAAGCAGAGCCCTAGCGTCCAAGCCGCTGCAGTGGCCGTTGCCCGCCGCCAGAAGACGGCCAGCAGGAAGATCGCCATGATCGGCGCGGCAATCAGGAACCAGCACTCCTGGAAGTACGAGAAGATGTTCCCGAAGCTCACCACGACCGGGGCCCAGAGCGCGCCGGCCACCAAGATCGCCACGCCGCAGTACCGGCCAAAACGGATCTGGTCGCCCTCCGAAGCGCCGCGGCGGAAGAGACCCTTGTAGAGGTCGACGGTCAGGATGGTCGCGCTGGAATTGATCAGCGCCTGGATGGTGGACATGATCGCGCCGCAGAGGCCTGCCAGGATAAGGCCCCGCAGTCCGGCCGGAATCACCGTCTTGATGAGGAATGGCAGCGCCTCGTCGCCGACTGCCAGATCCGGCCGGAGGGCGTAGGCCACCATGCCGGGGAAGATGTAGGCGAGTGCGGTGAAGACGCCGAGGAAGCAGGCCAGCACGATCCCCATGCGGGCGTGCCATTCGTCCTTGGCGCCGAGTGAGTTCTGGTTGATGTACTGGTTCGTGCAGAAGTACCACGGACCGGTCGAGATGGCCAGCACGAGCATCGCAGTCCAAGGCAGTTCGGGGTCGGACGCCGGCAACACCAGATGCGCCCGCTCCCCGGTGCCAACCACCGCTTCCCAGCCTCCCGGGACCGCGCTGAGGCCGAGGAAGAACACCAGAAGCCCTCCGAGGATAAGGAGCGTGGACTGGAAGACCTGCGTCCACGCAACGGAACTCATGCCGCCGTAGACCGTCAGGGCGCCGGACAGGATGGCGAGGCCCCATATGCCGGCCTGCAGCGGAATGCCCAGCATGGACTCGAGCAGGAATGCGCCGGAGAAGATCACACCCGCCAGATTGATGAAGACGTAGCTGATGACGCTGATCACTGCGTACATGCGACGGACGGCCGCGTTGTAACGGAGTTCGAGAAACTCGGGCATCGTCACGATCCGATTTCGCAGGTACACCGGCAGGTACACACCGATCAGCAGGCTGTACCCGACGAAGTTGAGCCACTCCCAGTTCGCGACAGCCATGCCGTGGCTGTAGGCGTAGCCCACCACGCCCACAAGCTGCTCAGTGCTGAGCGAAGCCCCGATCGTGGAGAAGCCGATGACCGCCCAAGAGAGCGTCCCGGAAGTGAGGAAAAAGTCGCGCGAGGACTCCTTCTTTCGTCGTCCGGCCCAGAAGCCGATCAGCAGCGCGGCCACGAAGTAGGCCGCGAAGACGGTCAGGTCGACCGGTCCCATTGCGTCGTCCGTCGGCAAATGCTCCACCTGTGCGCCCGTTCCTGCGGACCGGCTAGGACTGCATCTCGAAGCGGAGCGTGACGATCTCCCATGCGCCGATCTCGAACGATGCGGCGCCGTCGCTTACAGCAACGGCGGGAGAGGCCAAGGGCCGCCCGTTGAAATCGACAGGCGTGCACGAGCCAGCGCCCGCCGGCAGCGCGACGCGCACCGGCCCGCTGCGCCCGACCGTGTCGTGGAGCCGGATCTCGAACCCACCTTCGCGATAGAGCCAGCTTGAGGCCGCAACGCTGGCGGGGCTTGCCGACACGAAGCTCTTGCCGGAGGGTAGCGATGCTCCCGGACGGGCATAGATGTGGCGCGTGCGGCATGGGTGGATGAGCTCTTCGGCGACCTGGGCAATCCTTGCCGTGCGCCAGTCGCCGTCGTGGAAGACCAAGGAGTATGTGAATTCGTGGTGGCCGCGGCCCGTGAAGTACGGGTTCGCGAAAAGGTTCTCCATCTCGCCACGGGGCTCGATTGTCATCATCAGGATGTGCTCCAGCGTTCGCTCCTCAGGATGGAAGAGCCATCCCCTTTTGCCCTCGGCACCGAAGAGGGCAAGCCCCCGGCCGTCGCCGCTGTAGTCGACCCAGTGGTGCGCAAAGAAGACATCGCGGCGCAGGAGTTCCTCGTTCGGGTCAGTCCCGTCACCCCACGGCTCGCCTGAGAGATCGCGCGGTTCGGCTCCGAAGGGAATCCCGGCCGTGGGGATGGAATCGTGGTCAAAGACGACTCTGGCCGCGAAGTATCCGGAACCTCCGGCGCTGTCGATGTCCAGCTTGAAGTCGATGCGTCCTGAGACATGGTCGAGCGAGACCAAGAGTTCGGCCCCGTGGCTCCCGATGCGCCCCTCCATCCGGGCCGACGTCCTCAATGAGCCGTCCTCGACGAGTGTCCATGCAGCCCCTTCGATGTGCTGAGTCCCCGTAACCGGCCCGCCGTGCCACGGCCACGGATCGTCGTTGGTGTGGAAGACGGGATTCCCCGCGCCCGCGTAGGTCGCGCCCCGGACCTTGTCGCGGATCTCCCGGATGCCCTCCGGTCCGAGCTCGATCTTGACGAAGCTGTTCTCTAGTACGCTGACGGGCTCGTCCGGATAGGCGGGCTCCTCGTCGCCGTCTGCGCGGACTACGCGCAATGTCGCGTAGCCGAGCGCCGGCACGCTCGCCTTCACCAGCAGCCAAGCCTCCTTGTAGGTGTTCTTGGCGCCTGGCGGCAGGTGCTCGCTGGAATTGTTGAAGTGCCGGACTCGCAGCAACTGGTGCGGAAGCGGGCTGCCGTCGGCATCCAAGACTTGGAGCTTGGTGACGCGCGGCTCGGCGAAGACTGCCTTGACGGCGACCGTCCCGTCCCTGTCAAACGCCAGAGGGTTGAATACCGCGATCGTCTGGGTCTCCCGGTCCGCCTCAATGCGATGCACCAAGTGTCGCATCGCCGCGCTGCGCAGGCGGCCCGCTTGGAAGGTCACATTCCGGCCGGTCTCGATCGCAACGGGCATGTCCTCGTCTCCTACGTACAGGCCGTCGTGGGGATAAAGGGTGAGCGCTTCGTGCCAGAGATCCTCCAGCCTTGCCTCCGGGTACGGGACTCCAACGCAGGCGGCCATCGCGCTGTAGACCTCGGCCTCGACCAGTTCGTGGTTTACCCGGTCGCGCCAGTTGTCCAAGCCGCGGCTGCCGCACTGCCCGTACCAGAACGGCCATCCGACAGGGTCCACAGGCCCGCTGAAGCGCGGGATCTCATCGCGGGCCTTCTCCAGCTCGGCGAAGTACTCGGTTGGCGTCGCAAAGCGCAACGGCGTCGTCTCCCTCTCCTGCCAAGCGCGCGCGAATCCCGGCAGGTCGAGCGTCGGCTCGCCGTCCGCGTCCACGCTGTAGGCAGGAAGGGACAGCGGCAGCGTGTGGTCGAGCCCGACCGGGAGCCAGATGACCTTGGTCTCGCTTGCGGGCATCAGGAATCGGAGGGCGGAGTCGTACAGGGCGCGCACTGCGCCCTCCCAGTCTTCCCGGTAGGCGTTGAGTTCCCGGAGGTAGCCGCCGGGCCCCTTGCCCATGCCCCAGCCGCCGGCGAGCCACCCGTACGGACCGTAGGTCAGCGTCACCTCGCTGCCGTCAAGGCCCTCCCAGACGAACTCGCGCTTGTACCCCTTCCTGTCCAGCGCCCAGATGGGACGCGTGAAGCGGTAGTAGCTGTAGCCCGCCTTGCGGAGAATCTGCGGCATCTGGGTGTGGCCCGGGTGTATGTCGATGAAGCAGGCGACGTCAAGCTTGGCGTCAGGGAACTCCCGCTCGAAGAACTTCCGGCCCAAGGTCATGTTGCGGATCACCGCCTCGGGCTCATTGAAGGGGTTGTCGTTGTTGGCGACAGTGCCCGCAGCGATGCCGACCCGCCCGGTCTTGGACAGCTCCTGCAGTTCGGCGAGGATCTCGGGCTTGAGTTCGGCTGTGCGGTCGATGCGCTCCAGCTTGACGTCGATGAACCACTTGAACTCGCGTTCCCGGCGCATGATCTCGACCGCGCGCTCATCGATCAGCGCCGCGCGCTCCCAGTGCCACGCTTCGGACGCGAACCACGAGAAGTCATTGTGGCTGTACGGAACGAGGAGAAGCTTGGCACCCTCGAGCTTGGTGCGGACTTCCTCGTACGACTCTGAGGCCGGATCACCGGTCTGCGCGGCCGCCTGTGCCGCGGCGCCGAGGAGGGCAAGCATGCCGAGAAAGTCCCGGCGGTCGATGGACATAGACAACAAACTACCGCATCGGGATGACGAGGGGCCCCGGCGCCGCGGTCCGCCGGGAACCGCCGCTCTTAGGGAATAGCGCCGATGGGCGGCAATCGGCACCGAGCGTCAAGCTACCCTCGCCACGCGCCGGCTCAGAGGTGCGGCAATTCGTCTGCGACTTCGAGCCAAGGTGTCGAGCGGTGCCAATCCAGAAGAGTGTTCCGCAGCGCGGCCGCCGTCTCCGGCTGCTCGCCGCTCCCGGCGAGGTTCTTCAGCTCGAAGGGGTCCGCTCTCAAGTCGTGGAATGCGGCGGCCGGATTTCGGACCGCCCGATCGTCCAACTCGACCTCGATGCCGTACTTGTGGGTCGGCGACCGGACGCCCATCATCGAGTACGGCATCGCGTACGAGACGTCTTGGTAGCCTGCCGCCTCGATGAAGCAGTGGCTTCGGTCTAGGGCCCGTCTATTCCCGGTCAGAACTGGCAGGAGGCTCTGGCCCTGCATGTGCGCCGGCACTCCAAGCCCGCACGCGTCCAAGACAGTCGGGGCAATATCGACGTTCGAAGCGACTTGGTCGACGGTCGCGCCGTGACCGAAGCCGTCCGGATAGCGGAACACCATGGGCACGCGGATGGCTTCCTCGTACAGCCGGTCCTTGTTGTAAGTTCCGTGGTTCCCGAGAAGCTCGCCGTGGTCGGCGGCCAGGACGACGATCGTGTTGTCCGCAAGTCCGTTCTCCTCAAGCGCAAGGATCAGGTCCCCCACCAAGTCGTCCGTGCAGGACACGGCGCCCCAGTAGTAGGCCGTCAGGTCCCTCAGGTCAAAGCCGTCCGGAAGGGCGTCCCCCGGAGCGTCCGGTGCCCCGCCCCTCGTGCGCCAGAAGTAGTCCCACTTGGTGTAGACCTTGAACCACCACTCGTCCCGGTGCAGCCGACCCTCCTCGTCATAGACGTTGTCGCGGAGGACCACGTCGTCTCTCGAGTACATGTCGACGTACTCCTGCGGAAGGTTGCCTGGACCGATCGGCATGTGGGGCAGCGACACCGAGTAGTTCAGAAAGAACGGGCGGTCCCGGTTGGCGCGTATCCACTTGCGCACCTGCTCGCCCGCCGCGTGGGGCATGAAACCCTCGACAACTGCGTCTTGGCCTGTCTCGCTCGAGAGCTCTCCGCCCTCTCGGACCGCCTCGCGCATCGCCCGTCCGTAGTACCTGTGGGGAATCTCCACCGGATAGTAGGCGTAGTCGAATCCCAGCAAGAAAGGATCCACATGGACGTGCCACTTGCCCACATGGCCGGTCCTGTACCCGGCCGCGGCCAGGATCTCCGCCAGCGTCGGGTCCGGCAGCCGGGTCCTCTGGGCGCCAATCGAGCCGACGTTGCGGATCGATCCGGTGCAGGTCCTAGCGTACTGCCCGCTCAGCAGCGTGGCGCGCGCAGGGGAACAGACGGGACTGTTCGTCACACCGACTTCAAAGCGGAACCCCTCGCGCGCCAGACGGTCAATGTGGGGCGTGCGGACGTGCGGGTTCCCGTAGCACCCGAGTTCGAACGGACGCAGCTGATCCGTGAAGCAGACCACGACGTTCGGTAGCTTCCCGCCCCTGCAGGAGCCCGCCGCGATTGCTGCTGCCCCGAGCGCGGAGGTGGACACGAACTCCCTGCGGTTCATTAAGTTCCTGACCTGCCCGTCCGGTCCTGACACGAGAATCCTCGCGGCCGCGCCACGCAACAGTCTATCCCCTCGAGCCAGTGGACCGTCCCAGAATGGACAGCGTCGGCAGCGTGGGGATCTACCATTGCCGAGATGAGAATGATTCGCGATTCATAGTGAACTAGGCACAACATCTTGAGGCCTATATTCAAGGGGTCCTTTCCTATGGAGTGTCCGCCAACCCACGTGTTGCAGATCCTCCGACCTGCGTTCACTGGGCAGGCGGAGCGTTCGGGCCTGTCACTGCCGCCCGCCTGCTCTCCCTTCCGGAACGCCCGCGCGATCCGGCAATCTGAGCCTGCGCCGCTGGCCACGGGACGGGTCCCGTCCGGGAACATCACCGCAGCGGCGGGCTGGCCCGGTCCGCTGGGGAGCCGGCTTGCTTTGCTTGGTCGATCGCGATTGCGAGCGTGCGAGCGGCCTCCAAGTCGCCCGGATCGCTGCGCAGTATCGCCTCCAGCTCCGCAATGCCCTCCGCCCAGCGCCCGAGGCGGCAAAGCACGAGCGCCAAGTTGCGGCGTGCAACGCTATTGAGCGGCTCGATCCGCAGCACCGCTCGGTACCGCTCAAGGGCCTCTGCATAGCGCCCCTGACGGTCCAGCCGCACCGCCTCTCCGTGGAGCTTGGCCGTGTGAAGCTCGCTCTCCCTCGCCCTGTCGCGCTGCTCGACCATGGTCGCCAAGAGCTCCCGGTATGGAAGGGCCTCCTCGGCCCGACCGGACTGGTGCAGGGATCTGGCGAGGTTGTAGACGGTCGATCGGTTGTCCGGCTGTAGCTCGTGCGCCTTCCGAAACTGCTCGGCGGCGGCACTGTGGTCGCCCCTGCGCTGCAGTTCAAGGGCCAGCTGGTACCGGGCGGACGGCTCCTCCGGGAGCAGATCCACCGCCTTCCGGAACACCGGCAGTGCCTCGTCCTCACGCAGGAGGCGCTTCAAGGCCACCCCGAGGGCAAGGTGGGCGTCGCCCCTAAGCGGCGCTAGAGCGATTGAGTGCCTGTACTCCTCGACAGCCACTTCGAGCTGCCCGCGCTCGGCCTGCAGCTTGCCGTTGAGGAAGCGGAGGCGGGCCAGCTTTCCCGGTTCGGACTCGAGGCTCAAGGCCGTCGCCATGTGCTCGGAGGCGGGCTCGAAGTCCTCCCGCGAAGCAAGGATCAGCGCCAAGTTCAAGTGGGCCTCGCCAAGCTCGGGATCCAGCGCGACGGCCCGTCGGAACACTTCCAGCGCCGCGTCCTGCTCCGCCAGCCGCGCGAGTGCCATGCCGGCCGTAGCGTGAACGCGCGCGTCGTCCGGCCGCAGCTCCATCGCGCGCAACAGCGCCCGGACGGCCTCGCCGCGCCGCGGGACCAAGGACAAGGCCGATCCGAGCAGCAGCAGTGCCTCGGCGTCGTCGGGCCGCACGCCCACCGCGGCCTCCAGCAGGCGAATCGCTTCGTCTAGCGCACCGCGACGCGTCAGCTGGGCAGCACGTTCCAAGAGCTCCGCTGGCGGATCGCCCTTGGGCTGCGCGGCCGAGCGCGGGGCTGGCGACGCCAAGGCCAGCAGCAGGGCGACCGCCGCCGTACGGCGCACGGCCCCCATCCTCGGACAGGACAGCGCGCCGACGCTCAGAATATGATCTTGAGCCCGAACTGCACCTGTCGCATGGGCACGACAGTGTTCGCCACCCTGCCCATGGTCGGTGAGAGCACAATTGAGTCCGGGGCACCGTAGTTTGCAAGGTTCAGGACGTTGAAGAACTCGGACCGCACCTCCACCCAGCGCCCTTCGCCCCAACCGAATCTCTTGAACAGCGAAAAGTCGAAGGTGGTGACTCCCTCGGAGTACACCAGCCCCCTTCCTGCGTTGCCGAAACTGCCGAATGACGGCACTTCGAACGCACCGGTGTTGAACCATCTGGCGGAAGACCGGCCGCCGCTGTTCGGATCTCCGACCAGGTTCGGCCGCATGTAGCTCCACCAGGCCACCGTGTTTCCGATGTTGCCCACGTCGCCGCCGACGACCATGTTGATCGGCTGCCCGCTGCGGATCTGGAACAGGCTGTTGACGTGCCAGTTGCCCAGGACCCACGCAGCGGGGCCGCGGTTGAATATGCCCTTGCCCTTGCCGGCAGGCACCTCCCACACCGAGGACACCGAGAGGAAGTGCGGGACGTTGTAGCCCGCCACGCCCCGGTTCCGCTCGAGGTTGTAGAAGTCCTGGACGTAAGAACTGCCGCCGGGGCCGTTCTCCGCGGTGAAGTAGCCGCTGGCACCGTTGTCGACCGCCCGCGACCAAGTGTAGGAGGCAAGATACGAGAAGCCTCGGGAGAAGCGCCGTTCGGCCTTCAGCTCAAGGCCGTGGTAGTCGGAAACGCCCCGGTCGTCACCCCAGAAGACGGTAGGCATGTGCGGATGGGGCTTTCGGGCCCGCACCTCCTCAGCCGAGCCCGGTCCGGGCGGGGCCGTGTTCCCCAGGCCCGTGATCTGCAGCCGCCTGCTCGCGCTGCCCACGTACGCCCCAGATAGCACGAGGTCCTGGTTTACTTGCTTCTGCAGCTCGATGTTCCACTGGTGCGACATCGGCCGCTTGTTGTTGTGGTCTACGCACCAGCAGGTGTCGCCCCACGGCTGGGGCCCAGGGAGCGGGCTGCCGAGCTTGTCCCGCAGGCCCTCGATGAAGCGGACCGGCTCGCCAGGCGCGTTGGTGGGCTCGAAGAAGCTATCGTTGGAGGGCCAGCCGCCGCTTCCCTGCCACGACTGGTTCACGCCCGTCAGCTGGTCAAAGACGATCCCGTAGCCGACGCGCACCACCGTTGTGGGGCTGGCGCTCCATGCCAAGCCGAAGCGCGGCTGCCAGTTGTCCCAGCTCGGGATGGGGCCAATGCTCGTGTGGCCCGCCAGCCGGATCCGGTCTCCGAACGGCACGTCGCTCAGGCCATCCCCTGGAATGCACGGGGCGACGCCCACCTGGTTGCAGGGCTGGGGCATCGACGGGAGGCCGATCAGGAACTCGCCGGTCGCCAAGTCGTAGTTCGTCTTGAACCGACCGGTATCGGACTCGACGTCCGGCCACATCAGGTGGTCGAAGCGAAGGCCGATGTTGAGAGTCAGGTCGGGCCGGATCTTCCACTCGTCCTGGACATATGCCCCAAACGTCTGGTAGCCGAAGAATATGCTCGACGGCAGGCTGCCCGAAACCTGGGACGGAACGCCGATGAGGGTCGAGGCCAGCGGATCCCCCGTGAAACCCACCTCCTCCGACCGCAAACCCTGGGTGGGCACCTCGGTGAAGTTGAAGCTTATCCCCCCCGTCGTGCCCGGGGTCAGTGTGTGCCGCAACGTCTGTGCGCCGAACTTGATGGTGTGGTTGCCCCGAATCCAGCTCAGGTTACCCGTGTAGTGGTACTGCTCGTAGTGGAACTCCAAGGGTCCGTTCATGTTCGGCAGCGCCCCCACTTGGCCGCCGAGAAAGCCGCCGCTGCCGATGGCGATGGACGGGATCGGGCGGACGCCCGGTATGTTGCCGAATCCCGCCGCTAGCGCGGGCCCGTCCCCGACGGAATCGTCCGGCACCCTTCCCTGACGGTAAGGCTCCTTGGCATAGCCGAAGCTGTGGTCCATGATCACTGTCGGCGAGAAGCTGTGGAACCACCCGCCGCCGTAGTTGACGAACGGGAACTCGCCAATGTCATCGATGAGCTGCGTCGCCGGCGTGAGCTGTGCGCCGTCGATCTTGCTGTAGCGGAACCAGGCTCGGTCCAGATCGCTGAACTGGTGGTCGATCCGCACCTGCAGATTATTGGCGTCATTGGTCGCCGGGTCGCCGTTTATCACGTTGAACTGCGGATCTCCGGTGAGGTTGGGCCGGTCGTAGTAGCCCCGGAGGTAGGTCTGCATCGACTGGTTCAGTCGCGACGACGGGATCATCTTGTTCGCGAACTGGTCGCGGATCAGCTCGCCGGTCCCAGGGTCGGGCCGCGTGGTGAGCGGGTCGAAGATGTCCCGGCCCGTCGGCCACTCGGAGAAGTCCCCGTTGATCTGGGCCTCCGTGGGGACGTAGTACCGGTTCGAGCGCGGATTGCTGTAGCGCCAGCCCTCGAATGCTGCGTGGAAGAACGTCCTGTTCCTGATGATGGGACCGCCGACGGCGGCTCCGAACTGGTTCTGGCGGAATGCAGCCGGCTCGACGTTGAATTCGTCGGTGAAGGGGTCCCGCGCGTTGAGCGCGTCGTTTCGCACGAACTCCCAGAGACTGCCGTGGAACTGGTTGGTCCCAGTCTTGGAGATCACGTTGATGATGCCGCCAAGGACTCCGCCGAATTCGGCTTTGTCGTTGTGGGACTGGACCTTGAACTCTTGGATCGCGTCGATGATCGGCGGAATGACGTACATGTTGCCGATGTAGTTCGTGTTGTTGACGCCGTCCAGCAAGTGGATGTTCATGCGGTTCCACTGACCGTGGATCGACGGGTTTGAGAAGGACGCGCCTGGCACGCCTACATTGGCCAGGTCATGGCTGCCAATCCCGTTGCTCTGGGCTGTGCTGATGGGAGTCGCGCCGGGGGTGAGCGTCAGCAGCTGGGTGAAGTTCCTCCCGTTCAGGGGCAGATCCTCAACCGCCTTCACCCCAATGACGGTGCCCAGTTCGGAGGTTGACTGCTGGAGCAGTTCCGCCTGTGCGGCAACCTCGATCGTCTCCGTAACGGCGCCCACCTCCAAAGCCACGTTCTGCGTGACAGTCTGGTTGACGCCGACGTTGAATGTGGGCAGGACGGCCGTTTTGAATCCCGACTGCTCAACCACGAGCGTGTAGTTGCCCGGCTGAACGTTGACGTAAACGAACAGGCCGCTGGCATTGGACTCGGCGGCTATCTCGACCCCGGTCCCTACATTTGAGAGCGTGACGGCTGCTCCGGGGATTGCCGCGCCGGTCGCGTCGCTGATCGTGCCGTTGACGCTGCCGATCGTGCTCTGGCCCAAGACGGGCGCAACCGAGAACAGGCAGATGGTGAGAATTGCGGCAATGCGTACTAACGTAGGTCTTTTCAAAGTGAACTCCTTTCGGGGCCCCCGGGAGCTTGGACGCCGATGGAACGACTATAGAATTCGGCGCACGTTCAGTGCACGGCCCGAGGTTCCCGAGATCCTACACTAGGGGCCACCCGGGCGCAACCCGACGCATGGGCCTGACTACGGTATCCCTGCACGGTCGAGCGCATGTGTCCCAGTCGGCAACCGCCTGCGGCATCCCTGCGTGCCTGGGCAGTCCGAGCCCCTAGCTCTGACCGTTGGTGGCCCCGCGGCCGAAGCCATGCTGCGCGGGGACCGGAACGAGGACCGCGTCCATCCCTGGCGGCCCCGCCCTGCCCATGCCCCATAACCGGGACTTGACAACGGCACCCCTCGTGTGGCAT
>JAPPMC010000278.1 GCA_028819235.1 Bryobacterales bacterium | reverse complement strand
GCGCTACCAGCGGGCCGCCGGGCCCGTCGTGACAGGGGTTTTGGCTCAAGCACCAACTAGCGGGCGACGAGCAAGGCCGCCAAGCGAGAGCCTTCTCTGGAGGGACCGGCCGTAGGTCGGGCTCACCTCGTCAGGATCTCAGCGCCGCTTGTGCTGCAGGATTGGCTTGGACGGATCGATCTTCGCCCAAAGCAGCATGGAAAGGAAGCACGAGCACGCGATCAGCGCGAGCGGGATATTCCAGCCGTAAGTGTCGACCAGCGCTCCGTAGCCCACGCTCATGATGACGCCGCCGGCTTGGCCGGCGGTGTTCATGGCTCCGCTGACCGTTCCGGCGGCCTCACGGCCAACATCGGTGCAGACCGCCCACGCGACGGGCAGCATCACGTCTGAGACGGCGAAACCCAGCGCTAGGACCAGGCTGGCCGCAACTCGGTCCTCAATGGCCAGCGAAAGCAGCATCAGCGCACCGGCCGTGCCGATGCCCGCCATTCCGACGATCCTGCGTCCCCAGACGAGCCCGATCTTTGGAACGAGGCGATCGCTGACGGACCCGCTGGCGATGTTCGCGATCGCTGCCAGCACGAATGGCAGCGCGGTGTAGGCCGCGAGCTCCGAACTCTCCCAGCCCTTCTCGGTCGAAAGGTAGCTTGCCGTCCAGAACAGGTACCAGTTGGACGCGTAGCAGAAGAAGTGGTACATGCCCAAGATGGCCCAGAAGTTCGAGCTGCGCAGCATCGCCGATATAGGGGCGTGAGCTAGCCGGCGGGGGGATTCGCCAATGATGGCGAGTTCACTGGAGTTCACGGCTGGATGGTCGGTCGGATGGTCGCGGAAGAAGCGCCACCACCACACGGCCCACACAACTCCCAGCAGGCTGAACACGTAGAACACGCTCCTCCAGCCCCAGCCTGCGATCAACGGCAGGACCAGCAGCGGCGACAGCGCGCCGCCGAGCCGGCTGGCCATGAAGATCAGCCCTTGGGCACGGGCCCGCTGTCGGGCTGGGAACCAGCGCGATACCACGCAAGACGCATTCGGGTAGGCCCCGGCCTCCCCGGCGCCGAACATCGCCCGCACGAATAATAGCTGGCCGAAGGTGCGCGTGATTCCTGTGAGAGCTGTGAAGCCGGACCACCAGACGACGATCCTGGTCAGGATCAGGCGCGGTCCGAAGCGGTCACCCAGCCAACCGCCGGGGACTTCGAAGATGCCGTACGCGGCCAAGAAAGCGGCCACGACCATCCCCCACTGAGCGTTCGAGAGACCCAGATCGCGCTGCATCTCCGGCGCCGCGGAGTTGATGCAGACACGGTCCAGATAGGTGACGACCGACAGCAGGAACAGCCCCAACATGACCTTGCGGCGAACATTGGTGGGGCGTGATTCCTGAACGGCGGCGGCTTCGGCGGTCACGAGGAAACCTCCGCGGTGAGGCTACGCAGTGACCAGCGACCGCCGATGATCGGCGAGGAACTGCTCAAGGCCAATGTCCGTCAGGGGATGGTTGAACAGCTTGTCGAAGACCTTGTAGGGCAACGTGCACACATGGGCCCCGGCGAGAGCGGACTCCTTCACGTGGAGCGGTCCGCGCGCCGATGCTGCCAAGACCTGAGTTGCGAAGCCGTACTTGTCGTAAATCGTGACGATCTCCCTGATGAGTTCGGCGCCGGACTGCGAAATGTCGTCGAGCCGACCCATGAATGGGCTGATGAGGTAGGCGCCCGCCTTCGCGGCAAGCAATGCCTGCGTCGCGGTGAAGCAAAGCGTCACGTTGGTCCGGATGCCCTCCGCCGTGAGCCTGCTGACGGCCTTGATGCCTTCCCGGATGAGCGGAATCTTGACCACGACCGAGTCGTGGATCTTCGCGAGATCCCGGCCTTCCGCGACCATGGCGTCCGCCTCAGTGGCGACCACCTCGGCGCTGACATCGCCGCCGATGATCGCGCATATGGCCCGGATCTGGTCGTGATGATCGCGGCCTTCCTTCGCGATCAGTGAGGGATTGGTCGTGACGCCGTCCACGATGCCGTAGGCGGCTGCCCCGCGAATCTCGTCCAGATTCGCGCTGTCGATGAAGATCCTCATCTTGTGGCTCTCCTTGTCGTCCTCTCGGTCTGCCCGGCGTTGGCCGGGGAATCCAGCGGCAGCTGATTGTGCTCGCTAGCGCTCGACTCCGTGCTCTTGTTCCGGGGCCTGGCCTTCCTCGGCGAGCGAGACCTCCAGTTCGGCCAGCTTACGCCGCAAGCTCTCCACCTCACCGGCGTCACGCTCCGCCGGGGCGGATCGTCTCCACTCCTCGAGTCCTCGGCTCCAGTGGCGCTTCGCGTCTGCGACACGGCCCAGCTTGAAGTACACATCTCCCAAGTGCGTGTGCACAACCGGGTCGTCCTTGTACTGTTCCAGCGACTTCTCCAGGAACTTGGCCGCCAAGTCCAGCTTGTTCTGCCGGTAGTAGACCCACCCGAGGCTGTCGAGATATGCTCCGTTATCCGGTTCTAGGTCGAGAGCCTTCTGGATCAGGTTGTGCGCCTCATCCAGGTGCATGCCGCGGTCGGCGAACATGTAGCCGAGATAGTTCAGTGCGCCGGAGTTGTCCGGCGCCAGCCTGAGCAGCTCGCGGAAGCGGGCCTCTGCCTTGTCGTACTCCTTGGCGCGCTCGTGCATTGAGCCGAGGGCGAACAGCACAGCGATTCGCGCCTGGTCCGTCTGCACCATTGCGCTGGCCCGGTCGAGCTCCTGCTTCGCCTTCTCGAACTGCTTGGCCTTTCCGTAGATGCGGGCGGTCGCCAGTGCAACCTCCAGGTCGTCGGCACCCGCAGCGGCCATCCGCTCCGCCGCCTTGATTGCCTGCTTGGTCTTTCCGCGATCGGACAAGATCCCGGCGAGCATGTTTGCCAAGACGATATCGTCGGGAAAGTCATCCGACGCGCGGGAAGCCTCGAGTTCGGCGCGTTCGAAGTCGCGCGCCATTCGCCAAGTCTCGATCACCTGAACAAGTGCTCGCGGCCGCAGGTCACCGTCGAGGGCATAGATCTCCTGGAACGCTGCCACGGCTCGACCGGGTTCGCCATTCTCTCTGTACAGCACTCCCAAGCGTTCCAGCAGCATTAGGCGCCGCCGCAGCTCGTTCGGGCTGTATTCGTCCTTCCGGCCGCTCTCGAGCACCTTGGCCAGCCGCTCGATCGCGTCGGAGACCTTTCCTTCCGCGGACAGAAGCGCAATCCCCTCGAGTTCCACTTGGAGCGAACCTGGATCGATCGTTTGGGCCCGCTCAAGGGCCTCTCGCGCCGCGTCGAAATTCTTCTGCGACCTCTGGATCATCGCGATGCGCAGGAAGTACTCCGTCTCCTGGGGATCCACTTCGGCCAGGCCCGTGTACAGTCCGAGGGCGCGCTCCAGTTGACCTGAGCGGAACAGGTTCTCGGCAAGGCGCTGGCGTACGCGCAACGTGTTTCCGCCTTCCCGGATCAAGCGTTCGTACAGTTCGGCTGCATCTTCCGTCCGTCCGGCCTGCTCGTAGGCCCCGGCCAGAGCATTGAGGTGCTGGCGGCTGGTGGAACCCTGCTCCACGACCCGCTCGAGTTCAGTGATGGCCGCTCCGATCCGACCGCGCTCCAAGAGCAGGTATGCCAGGCTCACGCGTGCGTCGAGGTTGCCCGGTTCGAGTTCGACGGCACGCCTCAGTATTTCGGTCGCGGTTCGGGGATCGCCGGCCAATACCTTCAGGCGTCCTAGGTCTAGATGATTGGCGGGATTGTCGGGCTCAAGCTCGACGAGCTTCTCAAACTGCTCGATCGCCTTTTCGAGGTACTCCTTCTTGGGAGACTGCCGATCCCGGCCATAATAACCGCGATATATCCCGCCCAACAAGCGTCGGACCTCAACATTCTCAGCGTCCTTTTCGAGGATTTCGTCGGCCAGAGCCACCGCCTTGGACAGGCGATTCGTGCCTGCGAACAGCTCCATCATCGCCAGCCGAATGACCACTGAACCGGGATCCTTGGCCAGCGCCGCCTCGTACTCTGCTACCGCCCGGTCATAGTATTCGGGCCGCATGTACTGCTCCACGAATTGGTGGTACAAGTGTCCGAGAGCAAAGTGATAGTAGGCCTGTCCGCGGGGTTCTGTGGGCGTTTCGGATTCGCCCGTCCGGTCTTGGCCGAATATCAGGCCGAGCGGACTGGCCAGCAAACAGGCAAGAGCGGCCGCCCGACCCAGCGCGCTGAGGCGCAATACTCCCCCTGAAGCCGCGTATCGGAAGGCCATCGCCACTGCACAGTATACCCGTTTGGCGGTCTAGGCAGTCGGCTTCCGTGCGTCCGGAAGACTCAGGCCCTTCCATCGCCTATGGATCCAGAGCCACTGTTCGGGAGTTTCCCGGACGAGGCTCTCAATGGCACGCTGGAAGCGCTGGGTGTTGACGGCAACGTCGTGGGCCGGGTCCCCGCTGCGCAATAGCTCGACTTCCGGCCGGTAGGTGACCACGTGCTTCCCCCTCACGGCGTCCCAGCGGGCGGCGGCCGGCACGACAGCGGCCCCGGAACGCAGCGCCAGTTGAGCGGGGCCCTTGTTCGCGGCGGCCCGCAGTCCGAGAAAGTCGACTTGGACGGCCTCCTCACCTGATGCGTGCTGGTCGGCCAAGATCCCAACAGTGCCGTTGGCGGCAAAGCTCCTCAGGATCTCCCTCGCCGCGCTGCGCTTGTCGATGACCTGATTGCCGTGGGAGCGGCGCCGCGACTCGACCAGCGCGTCCACCAGCCGGTTCGGTAGGGGGCGGACGACGACCCCCATGGGTCCCAGTACAACTCCATGGGCCAGTGCGCCTAGCTCCCAGTTGCCCAAGTGCGCCGTCAGCAGCAGCACGCCACGGCCCTTGGCCTGGGCGCTCAAGAAGTGATCCAACCCGGCGAAGTCCACATGCCGCCGGATCTCGGCCTCAGACCAGCCGGGGAGCTTCGCCAGAGCGACCGCGACGCGCCCTAGATTGCGGTACACAGACCGCAGCACGGAGCGCCGGCCCGAGGCGTCCAGCTCCGGCATCGCAAGCCGGAGGTTTGCATCCGCGACCAACTTCCATCGGCGGACAGCCTTGCCCAGCGCAAGTCCAACGCCCTCCGCCACCCGCACGGCCGCAGCAGGGGGCAGGCGCTCAAGCACCCACAAGAAGGCTGCTGCGGCCAAGTACTCGATACGCTGCACGGCTACCCGGAGGTGTTGGCACCCGCCCGTGCCCCCGGCATGACCTGCTGCTCGCCGCCACCTGCCGCCGGAAGCGACGGAGCGCGATCCGGCAACGGCCTCAGGAGGCCATTTGGAATGCCCGAGGCTGGTAGAGCCACTCTACGATGTTGCCCTCGTGGGGCTGCAGCCAGTTGAGCCGCACGGTTGGGATCGGGCCGATGTTCAGCCTGTCGATGGTCGGGCACGTGATAAGACGTCGTCGCAGGCTCGGGTCTTGCGTGATCCCCGTGCAAACCAGTGTCGGGCCGATACGGTCGACCATCTCGTCCTGTGGGCACTCGACCACGCTGACGAAGGGGAACATGAACTCCTTGTTTGCGAGCGGGTGTTCCGGGGACTCGCAGTGGACGACAGTGGGCAGCAGGTACGAGCAGTGCTCCCGGGTCACGGCCCGGGCGTCGGCCCTCAATTCCGCGGTCACGTCAGTGGCCCCGCCGCCCGCCAGCAGATTGTCGATGACACCGGAAATGGCCTCTCCCGCGCCCGCTACTGTGAAGGCCGCCAAGGACGCTTCGGGGTCGCGCGGATTCTTCGGCCGCACTTCGCACAGGCGGCGCGCGATCGCCTCCGCGATCTGGCGACCGTGCCGGGACACCCAGATGGACGAGGCGTTGATGCAGCTGCGCCCGCTGTTCGCGAACACGCTGTCGACCATCAGGTCCAGGTGGTCCTCCCACGAGTTGACCGCGTCGTCGGCCAGCAGGATCTTGCTGTAGCCCGGGCCGTGCACCTGTACTCCGGGGTTGCTCTTGTACAGGTCGATGGTGGCTTGGCCTCCAAATACCATCGACCGCCGGCAGCCCCTGACCACGGTCTGTCCAACGGCCTGCCCGTGGTACACCGAGATGGCCTCCTTGGGAATACCGGCCTCGATCATCGCGACCGCCATGCGGTATGGCGCCCACGGCTCCTGCGACCCTGTCTTGAGGCAAAGGCCCACTTGGAGCGGTATGGCCGGCAGCCATAGGGTGTGGACACCGGGGGAGTTGCTCGGCAAGACTGCTCCGAGCACCTCAGCGTTGGCGTGGTAGCTCAGCATCCTGCCGTCGCTGTCGTACCCGTAGCCGCGGGACAGCACCGTGAAGTCCAGGCCGCGGGTCAGCGAGTCCATGATCCGTCCCATGTCCTGGCAGACCCCGACGATCTTGGCCATGTTCGAGCGGCAAAGCGATTCTGGCAGCCCCGTCGTGGAGGACTGCTGCTGGATGAACTCGTCGGGGCTCTGGCTGGTTGACCCGAGCGGCAGTTCGGCGCTCTCGAAGAGGTCTCCTGCAACCCTCAGCCGCTCGATGATCCTCGTCGGTGACTGCGCCCGAAGCGCCTCTTGGGCACGCGGCGCAAGCTTCAGGTCACGCTTGACCATCGCCGCCAAGACCTGGCTTACTTCGGCCACCGGCTCGCCCGTGTCGAAGTGCACCGTCCGCTTCGTGTCGAGGCTCTCGTACGGCACGCCCCATCGCAGTGCTGGCAAGTGAATCATGCCACTAGTCTAAGTCGCGACCGGCTCCAATGAGCCATTGCACTTCGCGACGTTCGGGTAGCTGCGCTGCGTTGGGAAAGTCGCGCCCCTGACCCTCGGGAGTGCCCGGCGGGGAACGGCAGATCGAGGTCTCTGCCGAGAGGCGTGCGGATCCCTCGATTCCGGCATCGCGGTCCGGCCCGGGCTATCGGACGAAGCCCGATGCCGAGGGCACAGCCGACCTGCGAGGACGAAGCTATTCCCTGACTTCCGACCGGCGCCTCAGCACGGCCCAGGTCCTTGCCGGGCTTATCCGAAGTGGTATGTGCCCTCGCCTTGGTTCCAGTAGACTTTCTTGTTCGACCGCAGGGCAAGTGTCGCCAGATGTCCCGTGACGGCAGCCTCATGGCCGAGTTGCGCCGGGCAGTTCAGCTCCGCGCCGTGGGCGATCGCGTCGATGAAGTTCTTGAGGTGGTCGTTGGTTGAGTTCGACTCGTTGAAGTCCCGGCGTGCGTCGAAGTGCATCTCGGGACGGGACACGACGGATTCGGGCAGGCCCCGCGCCTTCTCGGGATAGACGTTGAGGTAGCGCAGGTTCATGATCTCCATCACGCCCTCGCTGCCGCAGAGCTGCTCGCCGTAACCGTAATGGGACGTGCTGAAGGCCGCGCTGTAGTTGATGTGGAAGTGGTCGTCGTACTCGAACCCGGCCGTGACAGTGTCCGGAACCTCGCGGTCGTCCTGCGTCCAGTAGTGGATACCGCCGTTGCAGACCACCGAGTCGCAGTAGTGCCGCCCTGTGATCATGTGGATTGCATCCGTCTGGTGGACGAGCAGGTCGGTCGAGATGCCTCCCGAATAGTCCCAGTACAGTCGCCATTGGAAGTAGCGCTGCTTGTTGAACGCCGTTGCGCGCGCCGGGCCGAGAAATTTCTGGTAGTCCGTGTTGTCGGGCTCGGAGTCTGCAGGAATTGTGTAACGCCAAGCGGGGGAAGTGAGCGCACTGTTGCGGTACCAGAAGGCCCGGGCGTAGACAACCTTGCCGAGCACTCCGGACTCATAGATCTCCTTGGCCTTTGCATAGAGCCTCGAACTGCGCCTTTGGGTGCCGACCTGGAACAGCTTGCCGCTGGCCTCAACTGCCTTGAGGATCTCGAAGCCTTCCTCAATTGTGTGCGAGAGGGGCTTCTCGCAATACACGTGCTTGCCGGCCTCGAGAGCCGCTATCGCCATGTCGCGGTGCAGGTGCTCCGGGGTCATGATCACGACCGCGTCGATCTCCGAATCGGCCAGCATCTTGTAGTAGTCGTTGTAGGTCTCAGGCGCAGTCCCCTGATCGCTGATGACATCGTCCTTGGTCTTGGCCAAGCGCGGGGAGAAGGTGTCGCAGATCGCCTTGATGGTGGCATCGTCCTTTGCGACCTTCATCATCGTGCGGATGTGCCGGCCGCCACGGTTGCCGAGCCCGACCCAGCCGAGCTGCACCTTGCTGCCGGTCGCTTGCGCGCTCAGCAGGGCAGGCGCCCCGGCGACGGATGCCGCGAACGCGCGTCGAGACATGGATGTACTCATAGTTCCCTCCAGTCTATGGCATCGGCGCCGCGGCGAGTCGGCCGTCCGTTGGGTGTCCGTAGGGAAGGCCCTACCACTCAATTAGGGGCTTGATCACTCCGTCGCGGTAATCGGCCATGGTCTCGAAGGCCTCTTGCCCGCGCTCTAGTGGGAAGCGGTGGCTGATGATGGCCTCCGAGTGGATGGCACCGCTCTTGAGGAGTTCTAGGGCGTCATGGTCATTGCCATTCGACCGCTTCTGGACATGGATGGTCGCCTCCCGATCCAGCGCCGTCCATAGGTCCATCGGCACGCTGGATTCCGACGGTATGCCAACCAGCACCAGGCGCCCACCCGGACGCAGGCAGGAGATCGCCGCGTTGATCGATTCCGGTTTGCCTGCGGCGTCGATCACCACATGCGCTCCGCACCCCGTGAGGTCCATCACGGCATCGACAGGTGATTCGCGGCTCACGTTGACCGCAGCGTCTGCGCCCAGCTGGCGGGCGCGCGCCAAGCGGTGTTCCAGCGGGTCCGCCGCCACGACCTTCGCGGCGCCCGAAATCCTCGCCAATGCCACGCCAATCAGGCCGATCGGGCCGGCGCCGATGACCGCGACGGACTCTCCGATGCGCAGGCCGGCCAGCTCGTAGGTGTGCAACAGCACAGCGAGCGGCTCGATGAAGGCCGCGTCGGCGAAGGTCATCGAGTCCGGAACGCGGACCAGATTGCGCCGGGGCATTACGGCGAACTCGCGCAGGGATCCGGGGATCTCGCGGCCCATGAAATCCGCCCGCAGCGCTAGGTTCTGACGGCCGGTCCTGGTGAATTCGCACTCGCGCCGCACCACAAACGGCTCGACGGCCACCTTCGCGCCAGTGGGCAGGTCAGAGACTCCAGACCCGCAGTGGACCACTTCGCCCGCCGGCTCGTGGCCCAGCACGGATGGGTACTCTGCGGCTGTGCCGGCAACACTGCCCTCGCTGAATGCGTGCATGTCGCTCCCGCACACCCCACTTGCGCGCAGGCGGACCAGGACTTCGTCCGGGCCCGGATCTGGTGGGTCCGGGATCCTGCCGATCTCTAGGGTCTGCGGTGCCACGAGCTGCAAGGCGATCATCGGACTAAGGGCCCTGCTCGTGCTGGATCGTGCAGTGCCCGAGCCATGATAACTGGGTCGGCCCCCACGGCACCGGCCGCTGGCCAGCTATCGGCTGCCCAGAGTTGTCGTGCGGGAAGCGCCGGGCCCGACTGCGATCAGGGCGATTCGAGCCCGAATTGCCTCGGCGATGGTGCCTACCAGCACGCAGGGGCGGGCCCGCGGTGTTGTTGTCAGGTCCCGGTCGAAGTGCAGGCCAGTTGGTGGCGGACCTGTTATGCCCGTCGGTTGCCCAGAGCGTCCAGGCGGCTGATCGCGACTGTTGCTAGGAATCCGCAGAAAGCTAGGGCCAAGGCGCCGGCACCTTGGGCGGGATCCGGCATATGCAGGCCCCTCGCATCCGACCAAAATGGCCAGATCCCGGGCACCGCGCCCACCAGCAGTCCCAGAAGAAAGCCCAGCATCGGTGCTGTATGGCGGTCCAACAGGTACCGGATCAGGCTGCTCAGCCCCACCAGCGCTGCCAGCATTCCCGTAGCGAACGGCACGAGCACGACCGCGGCCTCGCCAAGCTGCGCCCAGCCAATGCCGTCGCCGGGAAGGATAGCGACCTTGACGCTGTCAACCGCGCCGAGAACGCGGACGTACTGGCCGCTTACGACCAGCAGGTAGCCTCCCGACAGCCCTGGCAGGAGTGTTGCTGCGAATGCCGCCAAGCCTACCGCGAATAGGGCAAACGCCGAGCCTGCTGCTTCGGCACTGCGCGGTACAGGCGCCAAGCCGACCGCCAGCGTCGCTGCGAAGCCGACAGTCGCGCCCACCCAAGTCGGGCAGCTCGGACGGCCGATCATCCGCCAAAGCAGCGGGATCCCTCCAAGCGTTGCGCCAATGAAGATGCTGTACGCCGCCCAGCGATAGGTCTCGACCTGGTCCCGGACCCAGCCCGCGGCTGCGAGGATCACCGCCCCGGCCGAGAGAGCGACGACGGCAAGAAGAGTGACCGACGCACGATCTGGCCGCAGAGTGCTGACCCTCGCAATGGCTGTGATGCACTGGGGGTAGACACCCGCCGCCAGCAACATGGTTCCGCCCGAAATGCCCGGCACCAGATTGGCCAGCCCGGCTAGGACTCCTCCCGCTGTCGCGCGGGCTAGCGTGGCCGGTCCAATGCCCCCATCGTGCGCGATCCCGCTCACAGCGGTGCCTCGATCATCGATTGCTTGCCCGATGGCCGGACAGCCTCACAGCTGTGGGCCCCGACGCGCTAGCGGGCGGTCCCGGCGCCCGACGGGGCCGTGTGAGCCGAGGCTTGGGAGACCCCGCTGCCGGGCGGGGCCGGAGCTGGCTTGTACAGGGTGACGAGGCAGCCGCCGAGCGCCGCGCAGGCAATGCCGGCGAAGAACTGCCATCGGATTCCGCCCACCCCTCCGGCCGGTGGGTGCAGCGCCATTGCGACGAGCGCGTTGACGATTGGCGCGCCAGCAAAGATGATCGACATCACCACAGCGGGTGTGCCCTTGGCCCCGAAGGCGAGCAGGACGCCGAAGGCACCGACGGCTCCAACCGTGCCCGCCACCAGTGACAGCGTCATTCCGCGGGCCGGGTAGTTCCAGTCCGCGCCGGACGCCAGCAAGACCGCGATCGGCGCCAGCACAGCCACCAGGAAGTAGGCGATGCCGACGAACAGGAATGCCTTGTAGCGACCGTGCACGGGATCCCCCATGCCGATCTGGCCGCTGTGCAGGAATATGCCGTAGAGGCCCCAGCACGATACCGTCATCAAGGCGTACAGCAGCCAGCTGAATCCCGGTTGGTTCATGAGATTACCTCCTCGGTTACAGGGCTCTGCGCCGACCGGGCTTGGCCCGTCGGCTTCAGGCCGCCGCGCAGTGTCGCTTGAAGTCCCAGCGAGCCGTCGAGCCGCTGTCGACCGATGCGTTGATCAGGTGGGCGCACGATGCAGCGTGGTGCCCCACCCACGCGTCCTCCACGTTCGCACCCCGGTGCCTGACCGCGAAGAAGAAGTCGGCCAAGTGCGCCAGCGTAGCGTTCGGCCCCGTGTCCCGGTAGGTTTCGTCCTCCGGGCGCGGCGGACCTTGGAGTTCAGCACGGCCCGCTGGCGTGCGGTTGTACTGCTCTTCCAGAGCAGTCGGCCAAGCGCGGACGATCCAACCGTTGTTGTCGTACTCCGGATGCGGGCGAAAGGTCAGTCCCCGTCTGCCGAACTGGGCAGATCCCTCAGTCCCAAGGACTTCGAAAAGGTAACCGCCAAAGGCGTTGCTGTTGAACGTGGAGCTAAGGTGCACCATGAATCCCTGCGGGTAACGAAGCATGGCCCCGAGCGTGTCGGGAACATCTCGGCTCTGCTTCCAGCGGTAGAGCCCGCCCGCCGCCATGACCTCGCTCGGCATCACCGCGCCGGTTATGAAGTGTATTGTGGTGCAGGCGTGCACGAATAGGTCCGTTGCGATTCCTCCCGAGTACTCGCGATAGCAACGCCAGCGAAAGAAGCGCTCCAGGTCAAAGTCGCGCTTGGTGGCTGGTCCGAGAAAGGCATCCCAGTCCACCGTTTCGGGCGAGGCGTCCGGCGGGATCGGGTAGATCCAAGCGCCGCCCGGGCTGTTGCGGTTGTAGGCCACTCGGATCATGGTGACCTGCCCAAGTCTTCCGGATTGGATCCAGCGGCGCAGCTCCCGTGCCGCATCGCTGCTGACCGACTGGCTCCCGACTTGGACGATCTTGGCCTGTTTCTCCGCGACGGCTGCTATCTCCAGCCCCTCGTCAATGGCGTAGGTCAGGGGTTTCTCGCAGTAGACGTCCTTTCCTGCTTCCAACGCCTCAACGACCATCTGCCGGTGCCAGTGGTCCGGCGTTCCGACGGTTACCGCGTCGATGGACGCGTCGTCCAGGATTTCCCGGTAGCTGCCGTAGCTTCGCGCCCTTCCATCAGTGCGCTCGATTGCCCTCTCGACTCGGCCTGAGTAGGCGTCGCAGACGCCGACAATCTCCGCGCCCTCAACATCCTTGATTGCTTCGAGCAGTTCGTGCGAGCGGGATCCCACGCCGATCATGCCGACGGTGATCCGGTCACTCGGGGCCGTCGATTGCGCTTGGGCGAGTGCCCCGGCGCCAGCACCCAAGAACACCCGTCGTGTCAGCGCCATGCGACACCTCCCCTACCAAGGTTCGCCATGTCGGAATCAGTGTACACGCAGGGTTCGCGCCGCTAGCGTCGGCGGCTAGCGCTGGATCAGAGTGTGCGCTAGATGGGCGCCAGCCAGGGAGAGTGTCGCGAGCAGCGCCGCCGCGGCGAAGGTACGAGCGAGCGAGGGCCCGAAAGTGGGGCGGACGAAACCCTGCTGATTGTCTCTCCCAGGGCACTCGATGCGGCCAACCTGCTAGTCCCTGTGCGACGGGCCTTGCCCGAGCTCTCCCCCGCGTTGCGGATTCCCGCATTCCTGCTTGGATCGGGATATGTCCTCAAGGTCGAGTATGACCTGGCGTTCCCGAACCATCGACAGCATCGTATTTCGGACCGGTGCCTGTCGGTCCACTTTGAAAATGCTGACGCAACGCCGGAATTGCGGCTGTCAGGCTCCCGTCCAGATGGAGTACTGCCCCTATTTCGGTGGGCGGCAGACCGCCGATGCGTCCTTCAATCGGGTAGGGACCGCTTTCCTGCATCTATGTGGCCATGCGGTTGTCGGATCGCTTGTGTGCCACCTGTGGGAACTCCCGTAGTAAGTACGGTCTTGGCGCAGAGTCCATAGGTGCGTGTGCCGAGACCAGGTACGGCTCTGGCGAGGGATTGGGCGCTTCCGCCCCGAACGCTATGGCCGCGACGCATCCGGCGGAAGAGCGGCCCGTCGTGGGCTCCCGTACGTTCCATCGATCGGGAATGCGTCGGATGGCCGGGGTCGGACTTTATTTGGACGAGAAGCCGGGGACGCGCCGGCCCGGTCGGGCGAACGGGCCGAGCGGTCGCATGCCGCTCTGACGACTGCCGACGAGACGGTTGAGGGCCTTGCCGGCGCTGCGGCGCAAGTGGCCGGGGGGGCGCGTCGCGCGTGCGACAATCCGCGCATCCTCCGAGTTGGCTGCATCGGCCCCTTGGGCCTATTGAGGCCCCCTGCCTGCCGTCGAAGGCATCTGGGAACCTGAGGGCGTATTGCTTGCCTGTCTAGATTCGATGCGCCCACGAACATCGGCAGCAACTTCGAGGATTTCTTCGGAAGCGCGAACGTTGTCGCCTGCGAGCTGCCGCAAGGCGACAACAAGAGGTGCGAACTCGTCTGACTTCGCCTTGTCTCCTGCCAGGGTCTCGACGATCGCATGCGCCGGGACTCCGGATCCGGCCAAGTCAACCGCGATTTCCAGAATCCAATGCATCACCGGTAGGTTGCAGGGAGCATATGCCGCGTAGGCAGACCGGAAGGTGTCTAAGGCAGCCGGATGGTTCCCTTGCATGAGATGTGCTCTAGTCCTCACCCATCTAGCCTCCCAGCCGAGGACCAAACGCGATACCACGTCCAAGGCTTCGATTCTTGGTTCGAGCTCATCGCAAACGCGCAGCGCTTCCTCCGCACGGCCGATTTTGGTCAGGCTGCTGCCCTTGCGCTCCATCGCCATGACGACAAGTGACGGCAACCTGGCCACTTGCAGGGCACCAAACCGGTCGATCAACCTATCGCAGTCGGCGATCTCCGTTTCGAAATCGCCCCGCTCTCTCCTCTTGAGCCCCCGGAGAAGAAGGGCATGTGCGACTGTTATCTGGATCTCGGGCTCATCGCTGGCAATGTAGCGCTCCACGACTTCGTCCAAAACTGCGATCGCTCTCTCGTCATCGCCCTTCGATACGAGTCCGACTCCGGCCCCAAACAGCGCCTCGGCCACCACCGGCTGGAGCTCTGGCGCCTCGCTGCCGCTGTATCGCTCGATCACCTCCTCGTGCGCTGCCAATACCGCGCCTTGGTCTCCGAGCAAGAGTCGCGAGCTCCCTCTGTTGAGGATCGCCTTCGCGACGATCCTCTGGAGCAGGGGCAGCCGCGTCGTCCCATGGGTAGCTATCAGTTCGTCATAAGCGATGATCGCCGCCTCTTCGTTGTCCAAGTAATGATGCGCTGCCGCTCTCATGCCCAGCGCCCAAGCCATTTGGAGCTCTGGCACGAGGGACCAGTCCGCCCTCCCGGGCGAAAATGCCCGGTCGGCCACTTCGACAACCCTTTCGAACGCACGCGCTTCGTAGGATTCAGTGATCTCTCGGAGGAAGCGGCCGGCTCGGCCCCACTCGCTGGGAGGATTCCAAGCTGGAGATACGTCCCCGTTCCGCCGCCTAGTGCCGGCGAAGACGCTGCGGAGGCGGGGTAACTCGTCGACCGCCCGTCGGATGCCCTCGCGAATCGCGGGCGATCCCGCCGCTTCCGTGACCAGCCTGCTGGACATTCCCGCGAGTTCGGAATCGCTGTAGAAAACGGTCATGAAGTGAATCAGGTTCCGCACCACAGCCGCTTCGTCGCGTTCGCGCCGAAGCTTGTAATAGATGCTGTACAGTCTCTCGGTCGCCGTGTACATCCGCTTCCTGCCGTGCCCCTCCGCTAGCACTGCGCCTCGCTTCACGAGGCGCCCGAGCATAGTGGACACGATTCGGATGCCCATGCGGGCCCGGGCAGCGATTTCCCCGGGCCTCGACAGCTGCCAGAGGTCGATTACCGCGATATAGACGCGCCGCTCGGTCTTCCCCAAGGATTCAAGGTGGCCGCGGAAGTACTCGGTGTGCTCGTCGATCAGTTCCACCAGCTCTTCCATCAGCTTCCGCAGCGACCGATGCCGACCGAAGCCGGCAACAATGACCAGCAGGCGGGGGCTGCCGCCGGTAAGGATTTCCAGGGGCCGGATCTCGCGCCCGCTGGTCCGCTCTCCGCTCACGACCGTCCACAGCCGTGCGCACTCCCCGGCACTCAGTGGCTCGAGGCCTACGGTTCGGAACATCTCGAAGAACGGCTGCCTCGCGTCGTCCAAGCCTTCGAACCGGCTCGTGGAAGAGGCGAGCAGCATGATCTGGGGTTCCGACTGCAGCACCGCCCGGAGCTTCCAGCCCAGGTCCCTGTCGCCGTTCCGGACCAGCGACTGCATGTTCTCGACCATGAGCACGAGCTTCTTGCCCAGCCGGTCTGTGGCACTCAGAACGGTGGCGCGGGCACTGTCCTCGGTGGTCCGGTCTCGCCAGCGAGCAGCCAGCTCCGCGTGGCTCGCGCGCAGTTCGCGGGCGAGCCCCGGCTTCTTGCGAGCGCTCGCTCTAGCCAGGTGGAATAGCGTTTCCAGCCAGAAATCGGCCATGTCGAAGATCTCAGGGCTCTCCTCCATGAATCGGACGGGCATCAGCCGCTGGGACAGCTCTCTGTCCGTGCGCACTTCCGCTGCCACTCTCGCCAGCAGCATGGTCTTCCCGCGCCCGCGTGGGGCGACGATGAGGACGTGCTGGCAGGATGGCGAGTCAATGTTCCCGCGGACGATGTCGAGCACGGTGCCCAGCTCGTGCTGTCTGACCACGAATTGCTCGATCACTTCCTCATCGGACTGGAACGTGCCGGGATTGAATTTGCGAATCGGTCGGGCAACGGTCTCGCTCATCGCAGCGCCTCCCCCCACGCCCCGTCTGCAGGCCGCTCCCGGAGCGGTGCGTGGTGGTCCCGAAAGCGTGCGGACCACCAGTCTTGCAGCAGGCGCGACGGGAATCGGTGGCCACTCTCGCCAGCTTCGAGATAGCCGTCATGCACAAGGATTTCGAGCGTTTCGCTGATCCGGCCCGGCGCGTTGTCCAGGACCTTGGCGTACAGCTGTTCTAGGCGGAGTCTGGCAGCCGGGGTGAATACGCCCTGCGTCGCGGCCTCGGCGAGGACCTCCATCGCTATGGAGAAGTTTCCGTCGCCCAATCCGTCCCTGAGGCGCGTCTCGTAGTGCACGAGGTCGCTCTGGCCCCTGGGGCCCAGCAGCTCCTTCTCGTAAACCTCGTTGACACTCGCGACCGTCACAGAGCCGCGCCCGTGCATTACGGCGAAGTCCCGCAGCCGCGCGAAGAAGGACTGCACT
>JAPPMC010000168.1 GCA_028819235.1 Bryobacterales bacterium | reverse complement strand
GCACTAGCGAAGCGCAAGGCCCGTCGGCCTCGACCGACTTGACTTGGAAGGACACTCGGACCTGGTCGACGTACTGGCACGCGCTGGTGCGTGACGGCACTTCGTCACGGGTGCGCGCCGAGGTGCCTCCGGCCTGCGCGAGTGGGTCCGGCACAAGCGTAACGTGCCTCGGATTGCGGGGTGCCCCTCGGGTTGTCAAGGTCTCGCCGCACTTGAGAGGCATATTACCGCGGTGGACGGCGGCTGGTCGAGTGCCCGCCCTCCCTCACCACCAGGGAACGGCCAGATGCGCCGCCGTGGACCCTTGCCTCCAGTCCAGCAATGCGCGGTGGATCGCCTCCATCAGCGGCCGCAGTTCGCTCGGACGGGAATCGGCATCCGCTCGTGCGACCAGGCGACACAACTGGCCGGTTGTCTGGTCCAGCTGATTTGCGAGCTCGTCCAGCTTGGCCTTGGCGATCGCGGATCGGCGGTCCGAAACCGAATCGTAGATTGCGCCGATCCTCAGCACCAAGTCCCTGAACTGCTCCACTCCGATGCCCAACCTTGGAGCCAAGTCAGCGCACCGCTCGACGATCAAAGTCCATACCCAAGTCTCCGGAGCACTTTGGCCAGGAAGAAAGACAACCGGTACGTTCGATCCCGCTGCGCTCCGAATCTTCTGTTCCAAGCCTGTGCCACGCTTGTCTCCGTCTAGGACAAACACAAAGTGATCGATCTGACCAGATTTGCTGAAATCCGCTGCATGAGTCGGAAACTCTTCAGCGCCCGTGTTCCTCCCAATTTGGATGGCCTCGTTGTTTATCCCCTCTTTGGATAGCAGCACGTCGAGAACACCACGCAGAATGCCTTCGGCCGTGGTGTCCTCACACAACAGGTTCAGTGCGCTTCGGAGGTTTCCGGAGAGAGCGCTCTGGACAATGTCCCTGTAGGGTGGGCAGACCTCAACCCGTCCATCATGGCGACGGTCGAGGAAGATTCGTCCGGCTTCTGGAACACAGTCGAGGATCGATTTGCTATGTGTCGTGACGATCACCTGCAAGTCGTTACGCAGTGCCACGTCCTGCAATTGGAGCATGAGCAGCTGCTGAACCCAGGGATGCAGGCTT
The DNA here is from genome assembly GCA_028819235.1 of Bryobacterales bacterium. Taxonomy (GTDB): domain Bacteria; phylum Acidobacteriota; class Terriglobia; order Bryobacterales; family UBA6623; genus VXMF01. Next base: position 15,438 of record JAPPMC010000168.1, on the reverse strand, counting down.
GCTTCCACTTCGTCGATCAGGACAAGTGCCCCTTCCAACTGCGCGATCTCTTGCGAGAGTCTCAGGACGAGGCGCTCGCCAGCGGCCATGTGCAGTTCCGAATAAGCTACGCTGCGATCCTGTTCGGCAAACAGCAAGTTCTTTTTCCCGCTGGACAGATTCACAACTCGGTTGTAGCGGAATGCCAGGATTCGTTGGGCAAACTCGACTTGAGAGGCTGTCAAGGGAGTCTCATGAACTGCCGTCCTTAAGCGCGACATGCTCAGCACACCTCGTACTTCGGAAGGGTTGCTGAGGTTACTAAGCGTTCTGAAGTAGACGTTCCTCATGGGCTGACGAGCCTGTCTCCTTCCCAGAAAGCTTCGATTCCAACCCTTCCCTCGCTTCCAGCACATTGTCATGTGACCGTCAGGTGTTGAGAATTCAAACTGGATCTTCGCTTGGCCTCTCTCGTCGTAGTGCTTCCCTTGCCTTGGTCTGTAGTCAGGGAACAGTGTGGATGGAACAAAGTCTCTGACACCAGCACCGGGCACCTTGTACGCAGATGCCGCCGCGAATAGTACGGTGGATTCTCCGGATCCGTTTGCTCCGGCAATTACGCTGACCGGGTAGTTAAGTTTGATTCTGAGGTCCTCGATGCCGCGGATTCCGGACAGATGGATCTCGGACAGGAAGTGTGGGACGTGCGGTTGCCTTCCCTGCAACTGCCGCCAGAGACGGTGCAGCCGACGCTCAATCATGAGGACGGTCCTTCACACTGGATGATAGTAGCGAGTCGGGCGTCCGCCCACTCGTGTCGTATCCGGCAGCTGCCCGTCTAGTCGGATTCGGCCACTTGGCGAAGGAAGGTCTGGGGACCCAGCAACATATCGCTGTTGGCCTGCTTAGGAAGCCAACATGAAACGGCCTTCGAATGGGCTGTCGCCGCTAAGGCCGACTGGATTGTCGGCCAGCTGTTCTCGACCGCTGAGGGACGCTCCCGTCGCCAGTGCACGGAGGGGCCCGAGGGCTTGCTCGCGTTCAGGCTCCGAAGCACGGCGTGCAGGTCGCGCAGTCTCGGTCCGGACAGGTCCCCTGTCCTCGGCGTATCGCTCTCCGCCGGCCCTCGGGCGTCAGCCCATGCGTGAGAACGGGTCTCCCGCCGCCTGCCTCGCTGTAGTGGGCCGTCCCGGATGGGATTTGCAGTTCGAAGGAAGACCATTCCCGCATACCGTTCCCGAGGGCGGTCGTGCAGCTCGCGATCTCCATGAAGCTTGAACTGGTCTTGGAGTCCACCTTCGGGGTGGTCGACATCTACTTCCTTGGCAAGCTCCTTCCATTGGCCATTGCTACGGTCGGGCACACTGGCTCGCTGCTCACCCTCGTCTTCTTGATTCCAACAGGCCTGTCGATGCGCACAACCGCCATGGTCGCCCGACGCATCGGCGAGTGTAACAACGATGCGGCACGGCTACCGGCATGGCAGGCCATGCTCGGAGTCTTGGCAATCCCGCTTGCGACAAGACGGCACGACCGACCGGTTCGACTCCCCAAATCCCGCGCAACCTAGTGGTCCCCTCGGGGCCCTTGATTCAGCGGGCGGTGGCCAAATTCTTCAACAAGAGCGCCCAGCTTTGACACTGGGGCTTGCGTCGTCCGACGCTGTCCCGGGCGTATCCGGTAGGGCCAGGGTGGACCGGAGTCCGATCGGCTAGGCGAAGCCCAGGGGCACGCTTGTGCCGTCGCCCCGTCCGGCGATGGGATGTCGCCCCTGGACCTGCCGGGGCCGAGAGTCGTGGGCCTGACTGTGCGGGTCGCGGTCGTCCAAGCCGCGGCTCGTCACGCCCTTTAAGCAATTGTGGAACGGGCGCGACCCCTCCTGTCGGAAGGGCCAGACAGGGGGCCCATGGCCGCGACGGAGGGCTGGAGACGGCGGCAGGCCCAGCACCGCTGGGCTGTCGAACCGCGTCTAGGCAGTCTCACAGCCGAGCGGGGGTCTGGAGCATTAGCCTCCGGCCTCCCACCTTCATCGCACGCTGTCACACCGATGTATGCTCGTTGCAGCATGGCGCGACGGTCGCTCGTCGCCAAGCTGGCCGCGATTTGCGGAGGACTCGTGCTTCGGAGACTACTCGTAAGGGGCTTTAAGTCACTTGAGGACGTGAGCGTCACGTTTCCTCTCATGACAGTTCTCTTCGGCCCGAATTCGGCCGGGAAGAGCAACCTACTTGACGCCGTCCAAGCGCTTTCTCGCGTTGGAACGGAGCGAACTCTGATGGACGCGCTGGAGAGTTCGATGATCCGGGGCTCCGCTTTCGAACTCTTCGCTCTTCCGCCTAGTGGCATTATTGATCTTGACGTGACGTCCAAGGCCCGCTTCTTGATCGAGTCTGATCTGGTGATTCCAAAAGAACAGAGCCGTCGGAGAGCACTTTATCGCTATCGGGTTGAAGTCGAAGTCCGCTATGGCTCGGGTGCCTTGACTAACTGTGGTGAGTACCTAGCCGCCCTGAAAAAATCCGGAGATCCGTGGGGTGTACCTGCTATCGAAGAAACCGACGACAAGCTCGTGATTCGAAGACAGCGCGGTAGCGGACGTCCTCGAACGGAAGCCACAGGGCTGAACTACACCATTCTCTCGGATGCTCGCTTGGCTTCTCCGATTTATAAGTACATTGAACGAACACGGAAGGAACTTCAAGACTGGCGATCCTACTACGTCGATCCGCGAATTGCAATGCGATCTGACAGGCCACCTATGGATGTCAGAGACATAGGGATTGTCGGTCAGAACACTGTTCCATTCCTATACAAGCTGAAAGGCCAGATGCCTAATCATTTCGCTGCAATCCTTCGTACTCTCCGAACGATTATTCCTAGTATATCGAGCATCGACGTCAATCTCGACAGACGTGGGATCCTGAACTTCTCACTACGGCAAGACGGGGCCACTCTCTCGTCTAGGATTGTTTCCGATGGCACACTTCGTCTGCTTGCCCTGTGCGCCATCTGTGTCAACCCATGGAATGGCTCGCTCGTGGCCCTTGAGGAGCCCGAGAACGGTGTGCATCCGCGACGTGTTGCGCTTATCGCCAAGATGCTGACGTCGCTTGCGCTCGATCAGCGTCGTCAGGTCATCGTGACTTCCCACTCGCCGCTCTTTTGCGACGCGGTGCTGAAGGAGGCCCGTTCCAGATCTACGGACGAGGTCGGCTTGTTCATAGTTCGCCGCAACGGCACTGGGACAGAGGTAGAGCAGTTTCACGATCAGGGTCCTCTGTTCTCCGACCCCGAGATCGCTGAAGCACTCTCGATGCCGATCGAGGACCACATTTTCGAAAGCCTTGTTTTGACTGGGGCCATCGATGAGTGAGCCTCGGCCCATTGAGTTTTTCGTCGAAGACGAAGCACACAGGCACTTGCTGGTCCCACTCGTGAAGCGCGTGGCTGGCGAAGCGGGAGTGCGGGTGTCCACACGAGTTCGAAACGCCCGCGGCGGTCATGCCGCAGCGATCGGGGCTTTCAAGCAGTACCAGATGCTTGTCGCGAAGGGTGTGGTCGGCCCTAGCGCTCCGAGCCTTCTTGTGGTTGCAATTGACGCCAATTGCTCAAGTTTCGCAAAGACTGCTGAGAAAATTCGACGGGAAAAGCACGAAACCCTCCCCCAAAAGCTGGTCACCGCTTGCCCAGATCCGCACATAGAGCGTTGGTACTTGGCGGATCCTCAATCGTTCCGAACCGTCGTTGGTACCCAGCCGGTATTGGGCCCCAAGAAATGTACCCGTGGTCGGTACAAGCAGATACTCTCTAGAGCTATCGTTGACGCTGGCCATCCATCGACGCTAGGCGGCGTCGAGTTCGGCAGCGATCTCGCGAATGCCATGGATCTGTTTCGGGCGGGGAAGAACGACTCGTCGCTGAAGGCATTCGTCCGTGACCTTCGTCATGCACTGCGACAGAAGTTCTGGGTAGGGCATAACGCGTGAACTCGAGCTAGTCCGCCAGGGGCAGCTAGGTTCTTTGGTTTCTGCTCGCCTGTGCGCGGCACAAGTCGCATATGACGCGGGCCTGTGCGGAAGCCGAGAGTGGCACTGGCTGCCGTATCCATTGGCCCATCTCGCGGCTTGCCTGCACGGCGCACTCGGGAGGGCGTCAGGCCCCTCCCCCGGGGGCCTGTGTGAGAATGGGATCTCCCGGTAGCTCCGATCGAGCTTGACCGGACTCCATGCCCCCGGACATCGCGTCCCAGCGTCGGGCAGACGAGCGCCCTTGGGCGCCTGCCTCGCTGTGGAAGGCCGTCCCCGACGCGATCCGCGGTTCCAAGGAAGACTACACCCGCATTCCACTCCCGAGGGCGATCGTGCTTCTCGCGATCCCCATGATGCTCGAGCTCGTCATGGAGTCGACCTTCGGGCTGGTCGACATCTACTTCGTCGGCAAGCTGGGCCCACCGGCGATTGCCACTGTTGGGCTTACCGGCTCGCTGATCATCCTGGAATTCGCGATCGTCATGGGCTTGTCGATGGGTACGACCGCCACGGTCGCCCGACGCATCGGCGAGGGTGACAGCGATGCGGCCGGACTGGCGGCATGGCAGGCTATCCTGGCCGGGCTCATGGGGGCTGTGCCCGTGAGCATCGCGGGCTTCATCCTCGCACCAGACATGCTCCGTTGGATGGGTGCGACCGAGGCAATCGAGGCCGGCTACCTGTACACCGCAGTGCTGTTCTTGGGCTCTCCTACCATTTTCCTGATCTTCCTGAACAATGCGATCTTCCGCGGGGCGGGAAACGCCGTCGAAGCGATGCGAGCGCTATGGTTGGCCAACCTGCTGAACATTGTGCTCGACCCTCTGCTGATCTTCGGGATCGGGCCATTCCCGGAGCTCGGGCTGATGGGTGCCGCCATCGCTACCACGATCGGTCGGGGGGTTGGCGTGATCTACCAGCTGGCGATCCTCTCATCCGGCAAGACCCGTGTGCGGATGACCCGTGCCTCGATGCACTGGCACGGGCCCACTTTCTGGAACCTGTTGCGGGTATCGGTGACTGGAATGGTGCAGTTTTTCGTAGCGACCGCCGCCTGGCTCGGCCTTACGCGGATCATTTCCCTGTTCGGCGAGACGGTGCTGGCGGGCTACACCCTCTCGCTTCGGTTGATCCATGTCGCAATCCTGCCCTCTTGGGGCGTCAGCAATGCCACCGCCACGCTCGTGGGCCAGAACCTTGGCGCCGAGCGACCTGAGCGGGCCGAACGCGCCGTGCTGCTGACGGGGTTGCTCAACTTTGCGATGCTCTCGGCAATAGCGCTGGGATTCTGGGCTTTCGCAGAACCGTTGGTCGGGGCCTTCACCTCGGATGGAGCGGTGATTGCGACTGGCACGCAGAGCCTTAAGATCCTGAGCTCGGGCTACATATTCGCCGGATTCTCGATGGTGTTCGGGCAGGCCTTCAACGGGGCAGGGGACACGGCAACGCCCGCCTGGGTCAACTTCCTCTGCTACTGGTGCTGGCAGCTTCCGCTCGGGTACACGCTGGCCAGGCCCTTGGGCATCGGGGTTGAGGGAGTCTATGCGGCGGTTGTGATCTCGGGCGCGACTTGGGCGGTTGTCGGCTATATCCTGTTCAGGCGGGGCAAGTGGAAGCTGCACCGCATCTGACGCCCGGAACGGGGGCCCGCGCGCGTCCATGAGGGTCGCCCTGCGCACTTGCGTCTTGGTGGCGGCGACGGTGGCCGTCTTGCCCGCGGCGAGGCTGGTCTTCTCCGATCTGCCGGCCATCCCCGGCCGCGGACCCGCGAGAGGTGCCGCGATGTGCGTGGTCGAAGATCGCCTCGTCGTCCTGGGTGGACTGGCTGGGTCGTCTGGTGCGCCCGCGATGGATGCTTGGATTCTCGACGGTCGCGCCAGAGAGTGGCGCAAGACAACCAGCCTGCCGCGCGCTGCCGCATTCATGGCCGTTGCGTGTTCGGGGGACCGGGCCGCAGTCTTGGGCGGAGCCCAAGGATCGCGAGAGGCCCCACTCGCAACGGTGCATCGGCTCAGACTGGACCGAGGCGAACTCTCATACGAGGCGCTTCCGGACCTGCCCATACCGGTCGCGCACGGCGCAGCTGCGTGGCTGGGCGGTGTCCTGTATCTCGTCGTAGGCGGTGGCAGCGTCGGGACCGGAGAGGTCGAGGTGTCCCTGTGGTCTCTCGATATCGAGGCCCGCAGGCCGCAATGGGATCGCCGGGAAGCACTCGCGCGTCCACCCCGGGAATCTCCGTCCCTGATCGAGCGCGACGGGGCCCTCCTGCTGATCGGCGGCCAAGGCTTGAGCCTTGCGGCCGAGACCCCTGCCGATTCGCACCGGTACGCACCGTCAGACGGATGGTCCGCCCGCGCACGCGCCCCTTTCGATCTTGGCTCTGGCGGGGCCGCACCTCTCGGCTCGTCCCACGTGGCGGTCGTCGACTCGCGTACTGGTCTGGTGGCTGCCTATCACTCGATCACTGACACGTGGGCGGAGCTGGGCCGGGCTTCAGGCTTACAGGGCCTGATCGTGACGGCATCCTGGGACGGCGCGATCGTGCTGGCCGGTCTCGACACCGAGTCCCGGCCAAGGCTTCTGTTGATGGACGTCGATCCGCAGCCGTCGGGATTTCGGCCAGTGGATTACGCGGCCCTCGCGTCGTACTTCGCTGTGCTCGTGATGATGGGCCTCTACTTCGCACGGAAGGGGACCAGCACGGAGGACTTCTTCGTGGCGGGCCGCCGGATGCCTTGGTGGGCAGCGGGCCTGTCGATCTTTGGCACGCAACTCTCCTCGATCAGCTTCATGGCAATACCGGCCAAGGTGTACGCCACGGACTGGGTCTACTTCCTGCTGCAGATGACGATCATCATGGTCGCCTTTCCGGTCGTGTTCTTCTACCTGCCGCATTTCCGGAAGTCCCCCATGACCAGCGCATACGAGTACTTGGAGAGCCGTTTCAATCTGCCCGTGCGAATGTACGCCAGCGTCTCATTCGTGCTGTACCAGCTGGGGCGCATGGCGATCGTGCTGTTCCTGCCGGCCATCGCGCTCTCAACCGTCACGGGCATCAGCGTCTATGCCTGCATCCTGATCATGGGGGCGCTCTCGACGCTCTACACCGTGATCGGGGGCATCCGGGCGGTCATCTGGACCGATGTCGTACAGGTCTTCGTGCTGTACGGCGGGGCGCTGCTGAGCCTCGCGATTCTGGTCGCCAAGACTGATGGCGGCTTGGGCGGGATCGTTGCGGCCGGCCTCGAGCACGACAAGTTCCACATGTTCAACTGGACGTGGGACTGGACGACCACTGCCGTATGGGTGGTCGTCGTGGGGAACTTCTTCCTCAACTTGGTGCCCTACACGTCAGATCAGGCTGTCGTCCAGCGCTACTTCACGACGCGAGACGAGAAGGCCGCGGCGAGGTCGATCTGGACGAACGCGGCCCTGCTGCTTCCGTCAACGCTGACGCTCTTCTTGTTGGGCACTGGACTCTGGGCCTTCTACCGCGCCAACCCGGGTTTGCTCGACCCGACGCAGCCGACGGACTCAATATTCCCGCTGTTCATCGCTCAACAACTTCCGGCCGGCGTTGCCGGCCTGCTCATCGCGGCCGTTTTCGCTGCCTCGATGTCAACCTTGGACAGCAGCCTCAACAGCGTCTCGGCGGCCTTGGTGACCGATTTCTACGCGCGCTTCCGGCCGGCCGCCACTGACACTGCGCGACTGTGGTTGGCCCGCGGCCTGACGGCCGGCCTGGGTGTTCTCGCGACCTCGACGTCTATCGTGCTGGCGACCTTCGATGTCGGGTCCCTTTGGGACACCTTCCAGGGAATGATGGGTCTGCTCGGGGGAGGGCTCGCGGGACTCTTTGCCCTTGGCGTGTTCTTTCCCAGCGCGAATGGCCGAGGGGCGATGACTGGCGCCGTGGCGAGCGTCTTCATCCTGTTCTGGGTGCAGCAGCACACCGATTTGCACTTCTTCCTCTACGGGGCGGTGGGTATTCTCAGCTGCGTGGGCATCGCCTTGATCTCTAGCCCGGCCTACGGGCGATCGCGGGTGTAAGTCACCCTCAGACGTTCATCTTGGCGAAGAGTTGCGCAGTGGACCTAGGTCGCTGATCCTATCTGGCCGCAGAGAGTCTCGCGTCGGCTGGACTCCGGCACCCCAAGAGCGCGTCGTTGCCTCTATGGCGGCTGTTCCTCACTGTCCCTGCACATCGCGTAGTCAGCCGATATCGCCGGGGCGGGTGCGCCCGCTGGATGTCGAGAATGAGAGCTTTCGATCTCTGGCGCGCTACTGCAACCGCCTCGGGCACGGCTAAGACGGCTCAGCGAACCTGCTCGCGACGCTGAACCTGTTCGCCCTCACGCCGCACTCGGCCTTGGACTGCTTCTCTGACTCATGGCTGCGGCGCCGGCACAGCGCTGGTACCCGGCAACGCTCTGTTCGACGACCTGCGCGTCCTGTCCGAGATGTTCTGGGTCCCAGGCTGGCGTTCGCTGCTGACTACCATCCTGAGCCACGCACGGCGTCTTCGGTGTGTTCCGCCGCACCAGCCTGCCCAGCCACGACGCCTCGTGCCTGCCGCCCGGCCGCTGCTGGGCCCGTGCGGGATCCCACGCCAGCTCTGCGCGTCTACAGGCCCGCCCACCGACCCAAGGCCGTGGCCGTTTTGGTATTCTCCCTACAGTCGATTCAAGGGAGGTCGAATCAATCATGACATCTGCATTTGCTCGAATGCGCGGGCTGTTATACGCTGCGCTCCTGCTCGTTGCCGCAATCCCGGCAGCCGGGCAAATCTTCTCGGCAAGCGTGACGGGCCTAGTGACCGATCCAAACGCTGCTGTCATCCCCGGCGCCGATGTGACGATTTCCAATGTTGGCACGCAGGATACCCGCTCCGCGTCGACGGGCCCCGAAGGGCGCTTCAACTTCTCGAGCCTGTTGCCTGGCGTGTACGAGTTACGTGTCGAGTCACCCGGGTTCAAGGCCTTCGTGCGTTCAGAGATCCGGTTGCAGGGGAGCCAGGACGCCGAGATCGATGTCCAGCTCGAATTGGGTGAGGTGACCGAGACGGTCGAAGTCACTGCCGCGGCGGTCATGCTCGATACCCAGTCGGCCAATCAGACCGCCTCGCTGGATCGCAGCGAGATTACGGAAATGCCGCTCAGCTTCCGCAATCCGCTCGCTCTCGTCCATACCAACGCTGGTGTCTTCTCGAGTTTCGCAAACAGTGGAAGACTCAAGATCCGCGACAGGGTCCGTGATCAGAATTGGGGGCTGTTCTCCATGAATGGCGGTCGTGAGGGACAAAACACCATCCAAGTGGACGGCCTGAGCAATAAAGGCGGCGATTGGGGTTCGACATTCGGCACGCCCGGAGTTGATTCCGTCCAAGAGATGCAGATATCCCGGAACACATACGACGCGGAATACGCGCGGACAGGCAACGGCGTCGTCAGCATCGTCACCCGGGGTGGTTCAGGCGATGTCCATGGTTCTCTGTTCTGGTTCCTGAGAAACGACAATCTCGACGCGAATAGTTGGGCGCGGAACCGCGCTAACAATCCTAGGCCGGAGTTCAAGCGCAATCAATTCGGCGGAAACGTCAGTGGCCCAATGTGGAAGAGCAAACGGCTGTATGGAATGTTTGGATTCGAGGGCACACGGATCCCTTCGGCTCAGTCGATCTTGGTTACCGTACCGACTTCGCTTGAACGGCAAGGCGACTTTTCCGAGAGTTTCGACAGGGTTGGTGGCCAGCCCAGCCTGCAGAGGATCTTTGACCCGTTCACCACTCGACCGAATCCGGATGGACCGGGATTCGTTCGGGATCAGTTTCAGAACAACATCATTCCCCAGAGTCGAATGGACACGGTCGGCAGCAACGTCGCGACGAAGCTTTATCCGGCACCGAATCAAACGGGAGTGCCGATCACAAACGCCAACAACTTCTTTGGCACGGGCGGCCTGAATAACACGGCGGACCGTTACGACATCAGGGGCGACTGGGCACAGAGCCAGAAGTACAGCATGTTCCTCCGAATGACCCGCACGCTTTTCGGCGGCACACGGCCCCGGATCTTCAACACGGGTGGCGACACCGGTGATGACAATACTTGGCCGTACTACCAAGTCACCATGAGCAACACGATCGTTCCCAGTCCGACTTGGGTGATCAATGCCCTGGTGGGTGCGGGCGGCACTGTTCGCAACAGTACGGGGATCGGCACTGTCGATGGCTTCCAGCTAACGGACGTCGGCTATCCACAGTCGTTCCAGGACATGATGCAGACAACGAATACTGGACAGTATTCTCCTGCGAACTACACCACGGTCGGGCGCTCGAGGAACTTCAAGAACGCTCGCAGGATTCTTTCCTTCTCGGTCAACGTCACCAATGAGCGCGGTGCGCACAGCCTCAAGTTCGGGATGTCCGGCGAGAACCTGCTGCATAACATCTGGAACGCATACACGATTGCAACCAGTTTCAATCGCGGCATGACATCCGGCCCAGTTGCGGCAGCGGCGAGTGCAACGTCGGGAAATTCCATCGCCTCTTTGCTGCTTGGCACTGGAACGGGAGGCAGTACTCCGGTCCCGGTTCCGCCCGCGACGAGCCAGAGGTACTTCGGATGGTATGCTCAGGACACATGGAGAGTGAACAATCGGCTCACGCTTAACCTAGGCGTTCGCTACGAACTGCAGAATCCTCGGACCGAGCGCTACAATCAACAGAACTACTTCGACTATGACGCTAGGAGCCCTCTGAACGACGTCACAGGATATGATGAACTACGAGGCGGCCTTGTGTTTTCCTCACCTACTATGAGGGGGCAGACGTACCGGGACAACTTCGATCTGGCGCCGCGTATAGGCATCGCCTACCAAGCCACCAATCGTCTTGTCGTGCGCGCTGGCTACGGCATTTCGTATTCGCGCTCGTTCACCGACTCGGGTCCGAACGGCAACGATGGGTTCTCGGTCACGACACCATGGATTGCGAGTCAGGCAAGCGACGGAATCACACCGGGTAATCCTCTCAGCAACCCATACCCAAACGGCTTGGATCCGGTCACGGGGGCGACAGACGGTCTCCTGACCCGGGCTGGGAATAGCGTCACGGCTTGGCGATTGTACAATCCCACTCCCTATCTTCAGAACTACAGTTTCGATCTCCAATACCAGGCGGGTTATGGCACGATTGTCGAGGTTGGCTACACGGGAAATGTCGGTCGAAAGTTCTCCTACGGAGAAGCGCGACGTTACAATCAGATGTTCCCGGAGTACCTCAGCATGGGAGAGGATCTGAACACGCGCGTGTCAAATCCGTTCTACGGGCACATCAACATCGGTGCCTTGCGCGGCCAGACGATTCCTCGACACCGCCTATTGCGGACACACCCGCAATTCATCAACGTCAACAGCCCGCGTTCCGAGAAGGGTGCCAACTCCAGCTTCAACGCTCTGCACGCTAAGGTAACCCGCCGCTTTTCGGATGGGCTCACACTGATCACGAGCTACCAGTGGTCGAAGGCTCTTGACAATGCTTCGGAAGATCAAGGGTGGTTCCTCTATGACGGTTTCCGCAACGTCTTCGATGCGGGCACCGAATGGGGTGTCAGTGGGCACGATCTTCCGCACGATTTCGTGACGAGCATGATCTACGAATTGCCGGTCGGCCAAGGGCGACAGTTCGGGAGCGGTATGTCCGGAGTCGCTGACGCCGTGCTCGGCGGATGGCAGGTCTCCGCCATCGTTCGGTTTGCATCCGGCAACCCAATTGGACTGAGGGCTCCCAACACCCTCGGCCCGTTCGGCTTCGGCGTGCAGCGGCCGATCATCAGTGATTACAACGATCTGAAGGTCGCCAATCGTACACCGGAGCGTTGGTTCAACATCGACGCTGTCTCGGCCCCCGGGAAGTTCGAGATTGGGTCCGCCCCTCGTTACCTGCCGAACATCCGAATCGACGGTACGACGAACGCGGATATCGCCCTCATGAAGAACTTCTATGTCGGGGAGTTGCTACGTGTTCAATTCCGTGCGGAAGCCTTCAATCTCGCGAACACGCCCCAGTTCGGCTTGCGAAGCACCGGTGCTGAGGCGACAGTCGGATCGGGCGCATTCGGGACGGTGCGCGACACGTTCGTGAATGACGCCCGATCTCTCCAGTTCGGATTGAAGGTGTACTTCTGACACCACTGTCGACCGGGCCGCACCGGCTTCCTGGTTGAAGTTCCCGAGGGAGGGCGTCTCGAGCCCGGGCGACTGACGCTGTCAGCAGGTCTTGTGCGCGCTAGCGCTCCTTACCACATGACGCGTTTGTGGCAGGCCGCGCAGTTGGCCTTCGAGAGGCCAATCTTCAGCCCGGCCTCGGCCTGAATCCACTCATCAGCCAAACCGGGTGTCGTTTGGCCATCGTAGTGCGGGACGGGTCGGTCTGCGTGGGTATCGCGCCGATCTGAAGCACAATGTACGCACCCGCGCCAGCAGCCTCAGCGCGGGCACCGGGTGGGTACGCGATGCTGCGCGTTGCCTACTCACCCAGCCCGAAGACAAACATCGACGAGCCCGCGTTCAGGGCGATGTACTGCTCGTCGTTGGCAGTGAAGGTGATCGGTGAGGCGGCCATCCTGCCGCCGAGGTTCAACGTCAGCAGGTTCTTGCCGGTGAACGAATCCAGCACGACCATGTAGCCCCGCATCGTGCCGGTCACGAGAATGTCCCCATCGGTCGAGAGGATTCCGCACTCTCCGGCGCCAGAGAGCTTGAACTCCCACTCAAGGTCCCCTGTGTCCGGGGAGAGCGCGCGGATAGCCCCGCTGCCCTGCTGCTCCGCGCTGTCGTTCATTGTGTTCGGCCAGATACCGTGGGGCACGCTGCCCACGTAGCGGTTGCCGCGGACGTACAGCGGATCGCCCTTGTGGAAGAGGCTGGAATACTCCCAGCTTGAGACGTAGAACAGGTCCGTGCGGGCGCTGTAGGCTGGCGAGTACCAGTTCGTGCCCCCTTGGACCGCTGGCCAGACGCGGACTCCCTCCCGGGTCGGGGACGCCTCCGGGATCTTGATGGGCCGGCCGTTCTCGTCGAGGCCCTCGGCCCAAGTCACCTTGACGAAGTTCTTGCCGTGCAGGAATTCGCCGGTGGTGCGGTCGAGCACGTAGAAGAAGCCGTTTCGGTTGGCCCAAAGCATCAGCTTGCGCTGCTCACCCTTCCACTCGCGGTCCACAAGCACCGGAATCTGCACAGAGTCCCAGTCCCATTCGTCGTGCGGAGTGAACTGGAAGTACCACTCAAGCTTGCCGGTGTCGGCGTTCAGGGCAACCACGGAGTCGGAGTAGAGGTTGTCGCCGAGCCGCACGTCGCCGTTCCAGTCCGGGGCCGGGTTGCCCACGCCCCAATAGGTCAGGTTCAGCTCCGGATCGTAAGAGCCCGTGACCCAGATCGATCCGCCGCCGCGCTTCCAGGAGTCGCCCGACCAGGTCTCGTGGCCGGGCTCGCCGGGCCCGGGAATCGTGTTGAATCGCCACACTTCGTCGCCAGTGGCGGCATCTAAGGCCGCGATGAAGCCTCGGATACCATACTCGCCGCCTGCGGAACCAACGATCAGCTTGTCCTTGACGACGAGCGGCGCGTGGGTGAGCGAGTACCCTCCCGTGGGATCGACGATCTGCCGGGTGAAGATGACGGCGCCAGACTTGGCGTCTAAGGCCACGAGCTTGCCATCGATCGTGCCCATGTACAGGGTATCGCCCAAGATCGCCAGCCCGCGGTTTACGCGACCGCAGCAGACGTTCACCTTCTCGCCCAAGATGTGGGTGTACTCCCAGTAGCGCCTTCCCGTGACCGCGTCAACGGCGACCACGTCGTTCGGCATTTCCACTAGGTACATCACGCCGTCAACCACCAGCGGCGTCGACTCGAACTTCTCGAGCGATCTGGCTTGGAAGACCCACTTCAGCTCTAGGTCGGCCGCGTTTTCACGGTTGATCTGCTTGAGCGAGGAGTGGTGTCGGCTGGCGTACGTCCCGTTGTAGGTCAGCCAGTTGCCCGGCTCGCTGGCAGAGTTCAGGATGCGCTCGTAGGTCACCTGAGCGCTCAGGCTGCAGGCCGTCAGTGCGGCGCACAGGGCGAGTCGGTGAAAACTACTGCTGTTCATCGTTGGGGCCTCCCAGTTGAAGCGTCGCCAAATACGCGATCAGGTTGTCGAAGTCTTCGCCTTGAATTAGGCCCTGAAAGGTCGGCATGGCGGAGGACCGGTCGACCTCAACCGCCTCGAGCTCCGCCTTGCGGAAGGACCGCAGGCGTCCCGCTGCGTCCCTGAGCTGAATCGAGAAGGTGTCCTCGTTCATCCTCAAGCCCGTGATCTGCTGGCCACCCTGCGGCGTGACCTTGGCCATCCAGTGCTGCGGAAGCACGTCCGCGTCCGGCTCGAGGATGGCCGCCTGCAGATGTCCCATCGATCGGATCGCACCAATGTCGGTGAGGTCGGGGCCCAAGCTTCCGCCCTCCCCCCGGATCTGGTGGCAGCCCGCGCAGCCGTTAGCCGCGTAGACCGCTTTGCCCCTGGCTGGATCGCCGCTTATCTGCTGCGCGGCTCGCCCCGCGCTCAGAGATCTCACGAATGCGACCAGTTGCCACATCTGGCGGCCGTTGAAGAATATTCCGGGCATCTCCGTTCCAGGAATCCCCTCGGAAATCGTGGTGAATAGCCGGTTGTCGGACGATCCGTGGCGGAATCGACCGGTGGTGAGGTCAACACCGCGCCCGCCCTCGCCCTCAATGCCGTGGCATACGGCGCAGTGCGATCGGTATAGCCTGCCACCCGCTGCGACGTCCTCCTCGGACGTGTATGGATTGCGAATGGTCTGATCGGCCTGCTGCTGTTCCGGCTCTGGCGCCGCCATCAGGCTAGCAGTTGCCAAGAGCACCAAGATTCTAAGTTGTCTCAATGCATTCCCCCGGGTCATGCGGGACCCGAGAGCCATTCTAACCCCAATGATGGCCTGCCTCCGGGATCGGCGACGGGCCCCGGCTTGCCTGCCGTCGATGCATGGGCTCGGTCCGGGCCCGGTAGCCGGCGCGCTGCGCTGCGGGGGGCGCGGGACCGAAGCCGATCGGTTCCATGTGCGACCGGCGGCGGCGAGCGCTTTCCACTCCAGCCCTGCGGGCGTCGGTCTCCTTCCCTACGCCGCCGCACGGTGCGCCGTCGCCTATTGCCGGACCGCTAAATTGCCGGTCCGCGAGCAGCAGGAATGACCTGCCGAAACCTTATGGGAGCACCCGGCCGCGCCTTCTGTCACCGCCCTGAAGCGCTGCGGATGGGTGGCCAGAGCCCGCCCAACGTCGCCGTCACGATGAGAGGCCATCAGCGGTGAGGGCTCACGGGGCAGGCACATTCTTTTGTTGATGTTTGGGACGCTTGCCGGAGTCGATCCTT